>NZ_JAWWCF010000071.1:0-13182 GCF_033720595.1 Lishizhenia sp.
ATTGCTTTCATCACAACATGGATAGGTGCCGAGCTGACATATATTTCAGATGGAGTAAATAAAATTACAGCTGCAGGTGGAGAAATTACAGAAGGTGCTTACGGAATTTTCATCAATTCTCTCGCCTACTCCTTCTACCCTATTTTCACGCTTTTCTTTATGTTCTTTATGTTGTACAAACAAAAGGACTTCGGGCCTATGCTTCGTTTTGAACGCAAAGCTTTGAAGGAAGGTGTAGACTACGGAGCTGATAACGACGAATCAACCCTAGATTTAAAAGAATTTGAAACCAAACAAGGCGTGAAACCAAAAGCGTTCAACGCTCTACTTCCTATACTAACCGTAGTGTTCGGTACAATAATTGGCCTTGTATATACGGGACTTACAAGTTGCGAACAACAAATTTTAGATACTGGTGCAAGTATCAATGGAAGCGTTTGGGCGAACTTAAACTTATTAGACGTTAGTGCAGATGGTTTTTTCAGAAAACTAGGATTAGTCATTGGAAACGCAGACTCTTATGCTGCTCTACTTTGGTCGAGTTTAAGTGGATTAACCTTGGCTATTCTCTTAACGGTAAGTCAAGGAATAATGGATTTGAAAGACACCATGGAATCTGTTATGACTGGAATTAAAACGATGTTGCCTGCCATTGTTATTTTGGTTCTTGCTTGGTCTTTAGCCAACGTTACAGAAGAATTACACACCGCCGATTACCTGAAAAGTTTCTTTGCTGGAGAATTTAAACATGTTTGGATCATCCCAAGTTTAACCTTTGTATTGTCGGCCATCATTGCCTTTTCAACAGGTTCTTCTTGGAGTACTATGGCCTTAATGTATCCACTTGTAATTCCATTATCATTTACTGTTGCCAGTGATGTTTTAGATTACGACGCAACCCTTATTATGTACAACACCATTGCAAGTGTTTTGGCTGGTTCTGTTTTAGGAGATCACTGTTCTCCCATTTCCGATACTACTATACTGAGTAGTTTGGCAAGTTCTTGTAATCATATTAATCACGTCAAAAGTCAAATGCCGTATGCATTAACTGTAGGTGGAGTTGCTTTATTCTTCGGTATTATACCTGGAGCCTTGGGCATCTCCTCTTTCATCACTATGCCATTGGGTATTGTCATCCTCTATTTAGTGGTTCACTTCTTAGGAAAAGACATTGATAATGAGGTGGCTAAAAAATAGTTTGTAAAAGCTGGCTTCAGCTTGAGAACATTGTGAATAATAAATCTATTTTTGTCTTAAAAGTAAAATATTTAACATGGATATCCTTGAAAAAAGATCTATAACCTACGATAGAACTGCGTTTTCTGATCAGGAATTAAAGGACATATATACAGCGATTTTAAAACCGCGTTTGATTGAAGAAAAGATGCTCATCTTACTTCGTCAGGGTAAAATTTCTAAATGGTTCTCTGGATGGGGACAAGAAGCTATTTCAGTAGGAGCGGCTTTAGCAATGGATGAAGATGAATTCATCTTACCTATGCACAGAAATTTAGGGATATTCACAACACGTGGAATTCCTTTGAACAGACTTTTTGCTCAATTTCAAGGAAAAATGTCGGGCTTCACTAAAGGAAGAGATAGATCTTTCCACTTTGGAGCCAAAGACTATAAAATTGCCGGAATGATTTCTCACTTAGGTCCGCAATTAGGTATTGCCGATGGTATAGCCTTAGCCAATAAAGTGAAGGAAAACAAAAAAGCAACGATCGTATTTACTGGAGACGGAGGAGCATCTGAGGGTGATTTCCACGAATCGTTAAACGTAGCTGCCGTTTGGAAGCTACCGGTAATCTTTACAGTTGAGAACAACTGCTGGGGATTATCAACACCTAGTTCAGAACAATTTGCCTGTAAACAGTTTATAGATAAAGGAATTGGATACGGAATGAAAGCCGTACAGATAGATGGTAATAACATTTTGGAAGTAATCTCTACAATTAGAGAATTAGCCAAAGAAATGAGAGAAAATCCTGCTCCTGTTCTTCTGGAATGTATGACCTTCAGAATGCGTGGTCATGAAGAAGCTTCAGGAACAAAATACTATCCAGAAGGAATTCAAGAAGAATGGCAAATAAAAGATCCTGTTGCCAACTTTGAATTGTACTTAAAAGAAGAAGGAATTATAGACGATGCTTTTGTGAAGGATTTGACAAAGAGCATCAAGAAAGAAATACAAAACGGACTAGACATCGCCTCAGCAGAGGAGAAAGTTGTTCCCAATACTGAAAAGGAAATAGAAGATTTGTTCGCTCCATACAAGCAACAAGTTATTGCACCGGTTTCTGAAAGCACTTCGGAAAAACGTTTGATTGATGCTATTTCTGATGGATTAAAACAATCCATGCAGCGTTTCCCAGAAACAATTATCATGGGACAAGATGTTGCCGAATACGGAGGTGTATTTAAAATCACTGAAGGATTCGTAGATCTTTTCGGAAAAGAAAGAGTAAGAAATACTCCTCTTTGTGAATCTGCCATTGTGGGAACAGGTCTAGGATTGAGTATGCAAGGAATGAAGGCTGTAGTAGAAATGCAATTTGCTGATTTCGTAACCTGTGGATTTAACCAAATCGTTAACAACTTGGCTAAAATTCACTGGCGTTGGGGACAAAATGCGGATGTAGTTGTACGCATGCCTACGGGAGCTGGTGTTGCTGCCGGACCTTTCCATTCACAAAGTAATGAAGCATGGTTCTTCCACACACCAGGATTAAAAATACTATACCCATCTTCACCCGCAGAGGCTAAAGGACTCTTGGCTGCCGCGATAGAAGATCCAAACCCTGTAATGTTCTTTGAGCACAAATTCTTATACAGAAGTATTAAAGAAGAAGTGCATGACGATTACTACACCCTAGAAATTGGTAAAGCCAATACCGTTAAAGAAGGTAAAGACCTTAGTATTATTACTTACGGTTTAGGTGTGCACTGGGCCAAAGAAATTGTGGCTGAATCTGGAATTGATGCCGAGATTATTGATTTAAGAACTCTAGCACCTTTAGATACAGACGCTATTTACGCTTCTGTGAAGAAAACAGGAAAATGTTTGGTCTTACACGAAGATTGTATGACTGGAGGAATTGGTGCTGAAATTAGTGCATTGATTACTGAAAACTGTTTTAAGTTCTTAGACGCACCCGTTAGACGTGTAGCTTCTTTGGACACTCCAGTGCCGTTTGATGCAGGTTTGGAAATCAATTTCTTACCCAAAGAAAGGGCATTGACTGCTATAAATGAATTAATGGAGTACTAAATTTTAATAAAAAGTACTTGTTTGTGTTAAAATATTATATGTATATTTAACACGAAATCGAAATGTGAGTTTATTTTTGAAATAAATGTTAATTTCGCTCACGTTTTTAGAATTTATTTACAACCGCATGCTGACAATTGGAAAAATAACAGAAACAATAATCAATAGGTCTCCATTTTTAAGAGAGGCATTGACAGAAGATTTAATAAACGTTTCAGCTTTAGCAAGAAAAATAAAGCCTGAAATAGAAGAAAACCTTAAGAAAGAAATTAAGGAAGGCGCCATAATTATGGCCATTAAACGTATGACGCCAGGTTTCTATCACAAGATTGACTTGAAGATTAGAAATTTTATGGGAAGTTTAGGAGATTTCTTGGTACGAAGTGATTTGGAGGACTTCACTTTTGAAAACTCTGATACGCTTACGATGCGTCAGATGGAATTAATGCAAATATTAGCCGATAAACGCGATACGTTTTACGCCGTGTGTAGAGGGGTTAGTGAAACTACCATCATTACCTCTTCTTCTTTGGCGCAGGATATTCGCAAGGTATTTAGTACAGAGAAAGAAATTTCACACTCACCAGATTTGGCCAGTGTAACGGTTAAACTTCCTACCGTGAATACAGAGATTAGTGGTATTTACTACTACATCTTAAAACACTTAGCATGGGAAGGAATAAACATTGTTGAAATCGTATCTACAACCAATGAGTTTACCATCGTTGTAAATTCAAATGATATCGACAGTACTTTCTCTACATTAATGCAATTGAAAAAATTAAGTAAAACAGCAGAAGTTGAAGAAGCTTAATTAGAAATAAGAAGTTGAAGAGCCCCGTTATTCGGGGCTTTTTTTTTGCCCGATAGCGAACACTCCCTCCCCATTCAACCAATAAACCCATCCATCTACTATTCATCACAATACACAACGCATATTTGCGAGAACCTGTTATTTTTGTGGAAAATCAAAAAAAACAATAATGAAATTAAAACTATTTGCATTAGCTTCATTTTTATTCTGTTTAAATGTTGCCAAAGCCGACGAAGGTATGTGGCTTCCATTTTTATTGGGTAGAAACTATGAGGACATGAAAAAGCATGGACTTAACCTTACGCAAGAAGAAATTTACAGCATTAACAATTCATCAATCAAAGATGCCATTGTTAGTTTTGGTGGATTCTGTACAGCAGAGGTTATTTCTGACCAAGGTTTATTGCTAACAAACCACCACTGTGGTTATGACGCAATTGCTGGAGCTTCTACACCAGAACACAACTATTTAGATGATGGATTCTGGGCAAAAGAGAAAAGTCAAGAAATTCCAGTACCTGGTTTATTCGCTAATTTCGTTATTCGTATTGCTGATGTTTCTGAAGAAGTAAATAAGAACTTGAGTGAATCTATGACTTTGGCTGATAGACAAGCTAAAATCAAAGAGGTTACTGATATCTTGGTTAAAGAAGCTACAGAAGGAACACACTACGAAGCTTTTGTAAGAGATTTCTTCGAAGGAAATGAGTTTTACTTATTCGTTACAGAAAAATACAACGACGTTCGTTTGGTAGGTACACCTCCACAAGCGATTGGTAAATTCGGTTACGATACGGATAACTGGGTATGGCCACGTCACACAGGTGATTTCTCTATGTTCCGTATTTACGCAGGAAAAGACAACGCTCCCGCAAAATACGATGAAGGAAACATCGCTTTCACTCCACGTCACTCGCTTCCTGTTTCTATTAAAGGAGTTCAAGAAGGAGATTACGCAATGATTTTAGGTTTCCCTGGTTCTACAGATCGTTACCTTTCTTCTTACGGAATTGAGCAAGCGGTTAACTTAGAGCAACCAAAAAGAGTTGATGTGAGAGCGAAGAAGTTGGAGATCATGAAAAAATACATGGACCAAGACACTGAAGTTCGTTTGAAATACTCTTCTAAGTATGCACAAGTTGCGAACTACTGGAAATACTTTATCGGTCAAACTGAACAGTTGAAAAACAATAAAGTTGCCGACAAGAAAAGAGCAATTGAAAACCAATTCAATGCGTTTACTTCTAGCAAGGACTTGTACAAAGGTGTTATGAGCGATATCAAAAATGCTTACGCTACAACAAATGATATCGTTAACATCAAAGTATACCAATCAGAATTTATCTACTCTGTAGACTTAAACCTTAACGTATTCCGTTACACTTTCTTGAAGAAAGCTCACGAAGCTGGACAAACAGAAACAGTTGAGTCTTACAAAGCTCGTTTAGCGCAGTTGATGAACGAATTCTACACCAATGCAAACATGGAAATCGAATTCGAAATCTTGGAAGAAGTATTGAAAATGTACAACCAAGATGTTCCTACAGCACAACAACCAGCATTGGTTCAAAAGTTAGGAGATAAGAATGCAATTTCTAAGTACGTTGCTAAAATCAAGAAGAAGTCAGTATTTGCTAGCCAAGAAAACTTCGATGCTTTCATGAATAAATTCTCTATGAAGAAATTAATGAAAGATCCATTATACGTATTGATTGAATCTATCAATGCTGCTTACGCTGAAGCTACAGGAACTGAAGCCATCCAAACGGCAGAGGAGAAATTAGAAAGAGCCAACAGATTGTTTGTGAAAGGTATTCGCGAAATGATGCCAGAGAAGAAATTCTACCCGAATGCAAACTCTACGTTGAGATTGACTTACGGTAACGTTCTTCCTTACTCTCCAGCAGATGCTGTTACTTACCACTACACAACAACTTTGGGTGGAGTAATGCAAAAAGAAGATCCAAACAACCCAGAATTTGTAGTTCCAGCGAAATTGAAAACGCTTTGGGAAAACAAAGACTTTGGTCAATATGGAAACGAAGACGGTACATTAACGGTAAACTTCTTAACGAACAACGATATTACAGGTGGTAACTCAGGTTCTCCAGTAATCAACGCTGACGGTGAGTTAATCGGTACTGCATTCGACGGAAACTGGGAAGCAATGTCAGGTGACATCTACTTCGAGCCAGAAATCCAAAGAACTATTGTTTGTGACATCCGTTACGTATTATTCGTAATTGAAAAATATGGTGAGGCTACAAACTTGATCGAGGAAATGAATATCATTAAATAATCCAACATTCTTGGAGAAAAAAGGGAGGCTGAGGTCTCCCTTTTTTTATGTTTATCATTCACAAATTAGTTTATCTTTAAGAGATGAACTTTTTAGGACATCTCTATTTTTCTGGTAATGATACAGAACTGATGGTAGCCAATCTTTACGGTGATTATGTGAAAGGAAATAAACTTCATCTACTTCCACCTAAAATACAAGAAGGCGTTCGCTTACACAGGTCCATAGACAATTTCATAGATACCAATCCAGGAGTAAAAGAACTTTTCCATCATCTCTACCCCCTTCTACCGAAAATTGCCGGTATCGCTGTTGATTTATATTTTGATCATCTACTGGCAAAAAACTGGAAGAAGTACCACCCTCAAGATTTTAAAGATTTTGTAAATGCCTTTTACCAGCAAACGAATCATTTAGTTTATGAATATTCCCCTTCTTTTTTAATCATGCTTGATTACATGAAAAAAGGAGATTGGTTGTACAATTATAAAAATATTGAAGGGCTTGATAGCGCAGCGCGTGGGCTATCGAGAAGAATATCATTTCCGAACGATTTGTTCAAGGCGAAAGAGGTTTTTATAGAGAATGAGACCCTAATTACAACACACTTCAATAGTTATATGCAAGAGGCTGTGGATAATTTTTATTGTCCGGGTTCACAAAAATTACGTAATTTCAATTTGAAATAGAAAGTTTACTACTATCAGAAATTTCTCTACATACATAGCTGTACTACTAAGTATCAGCACCTTATTCTTCACAGCATGTGAGGTCAACACCAATAAAATGAAGGTGAAACCCGTGTCTAAAAACATGGCCAACACCATAAAAGTTGACTTAAAAGAAATAAAGGAACAAGATAAATTAGTGGTATTAGCCGAAAATTCTACTGCTTCTTACTTCATATACAGAGGTAAAAAGATGGGGTTGGAGTATGAGATTTTGAAAGAGTTTGCCGAACATTTGGGCGTACAACTCGAAATCAAAATGGTACACAACCTCGACAACATCATTGATTTATTGAATAATGGTGAAGGTGACATGATAGCCTGTAATTACACCGTAACAAAAGACAGAGCTAGATCCATCAACTTTACAGATGCTTACATGCGTTCTTCACAAGTTGTTGTGCAACGCAAACCCAAAGATTGGAGAGAACGCAACCGTAAAAAAGCCTGGAAAGAAGATGTTGTAACCGATCCTCTTGGATTGATTGGAAAAAAAATACATGTTTGGCAAAATTCTTCTTACTATGATAGACTCGTAAATCTACAAGATGAATTAGGAGATACCATCTACATCGAAGCGGTTGAAGGAGATGTTTTACCAGAACAACTCATAGAACAAGTTGCTGATGGTTTAATTGATTATACCGTAACAGATCAAAATGTAGCACTGATTAATAGTCGCTTCTACCCTAACATTGATATAGACTTAAACATTAGTGTTAAGCAACAAATCGCCTTTGGTATGCGTAAATCGAGTAAAGTGTTGTTGCATGAATTTAACCGCTGGTTAAAAGACTTTATGAAAACAAGCACCTTTGCTTACATCAAACATAAATACTTAGATATTTCGCAATTCTCATCGAAAGCACAGCATGAATTCTCTTCTCTAGGAGGAGGGAAAATTTCCAAATACGATAAGCTTTTCAAGGAAATCGCTTCAGATTACAAATGGGACTGGCGTTTATTGGCCGCTTTAGTTTACCAAGAGTCTAAATTTAAAACAGGACAAAAATCTTGGGCAGGTGCTTACGGACTCATGCAATTCATGCCAGGTGTTGGTCCGTCTTATGGTGTATACCCCACTTCACCACCAGAAACGCAAATTAGAGGTGGTATGAAAAAGCTCTACAAAAACTACGGTGATTGGCACATGATTACAGATTCTATTCAACGCATCAAATTCACCCTTGCCACTTATAACGCAGGTTTAGCACACATACAAGATGCTCAGCGTTTAGCAACCAAGTATGGTAAAAACCCTAATGTGTGGGACGACAATGTAGAGATCATTGCCTTGAATCTGAATAACCCGAAGTATTACAAAGACGAATTAGTAAGAAGTGGTTATTTAAGAGGTTCAGAAACCTACAACTACGTACGAGAAATCTTTGTTCGTTTCAATGAATATGAATCTGCTTTTGAAAAGGTTGAACCTAATTCTTAACGTCTAATATTATTAGGTCGTACATAATATCCTCGTTCGGCTTTACTTTTCCTTCTAATCCTTTAGCTCCATAAGCTTTTTCAGCAGGAATATGAACATATACCTTATCATGGTTCTTTCTTCCTTCTAAGGCTTTAACCAAAGCTGGTAACTCAGTTGTATTTGCCATATCTATATTGATAGGCTTCACATCTGCATAAGTATTTGCATAACGCGGCTGCGATGCTGAATGAGCAAAGTAATGTACTTTGATTTTACTGTTTGACTTTACAACAGCTTCGTTGGCTTCTTTACTTTCTTCTATGGTGTAGACCTTAATACCGTCCACATTAGCTGTAGGAGCGATTTTATCCAAGATATTTAAGTGCAAGTAATTATCTGCATTAGGCGGAACTAATCCAGGAATCCCCTTCTCTCCTCTAGCTAATTTTGCAGGTAAAAAGATATCTACCTCATCACCAACATGCAAATACTGCATGGCCAATTTCCATCCTTCAGTTTGAATATTCCATCCATAAGGATAAGCTATACTCGTCTTTTGAATCAAATGATTACCATCGTAAACTTTACCATCTTCCAAGGCATTTTTGTAATCTATGCGCAATACATCATACATCTCTACCTTTGGACCCTCACCCTTTTTATACCAAGTGATTTTAATTCCATTGTCCAAAACCAACTCACTAACAGTATCTTTTAGCTCAATCGCCAATGTATCGACGTTAGCATTACTTTCTGCTTCTGTCGTATCTATTACTTCAACATTTGTACTGTCTGAAGTTTCAAAAGGCGTATTACTTTCAACTTCTTTTACTCCATCTATAGTACAAGCAAAAACAATAGGGAATACCAAGAAAGGTACGAAGGTGTTGTTCAATTTCATTTTGGGTATCTTTATTTAGATGTAATCGCTGTTAATTCTATATCTGCTACAATCACTTCCAAAGGTGGAATTTCTTGCATATCTCCAAGTAGTCCGTGCGCTAAATGACTGGGCATAATAAATTTAGCTCTATCACCTACAGACATCATTTTTATTCCTTGATGCAAACCTAATTCTACATCACTTTTATCCACTTTGAAGCTACTCGTTGTATTTCCTTCACTTTGATAGACCGTATCTTCATCCAACAACTGAATTAGGAACTTAACGTGAGCTACTTCATCTTCTTGTATTGTTGGTCCAGCACTATCTTTGTAGATATCATACTGCAGTCCCGTTTCCGTTTTTTTCATCTCCAGTTCTGGATGACGTTTCAAATAGACCTTTATCTCCACCTCTTGTTCAAAGGCAAAACGCTGGTTCATCTCTACGGATTGATCCGTAGACCAACTCGTAGGTTGAGTATCTTCAACTTCTGGCGTTGAAGTACAAGCTGTAAATACAGCTAAAAACGGAAGTATGCGGAATGATTTTAGCAAAATTCTGGTAATACGGTTTTTAATTTTTCAATAGCTCCCTTTAAATCTTTGGTATACCTACCACCGGCTGCGTTTTTGTGTCCGCCACCATGGAAATAAGTAGAGGCCAAAGTGTTTACAGGATTATCTTCTCCTATAGAACGGAAAGAAATCTTAATTATTCCATCCGATTCTTTCAAGAAGATAGATTTGCGAATTCCTTCAATAGACAATACAGTATTTACTAATCCTTCTGTATCTCCTTTTTCATAATGGAAACGCTCTAAATCTTCTTTGGTTAAGTAGATAATTGCCGTTTTGTATTCGGGCAAAATCTCCAAGTTATTGCTGATGGCATAACCGTGCAATTGCAAACGGTTCACCGAGTTGTTATCGAAAGTGTTTTCGTGGATCTTGTTGTTCTCGATACCAAGCTCTAACAAATCTGCTACAATGCGGTGTGTTTTAGAAGTTGTACTCGAGAACCTAAAACTACCCGTATCTGTCATGATACCCGTATAAATGGCCTCACCACATGCTTTGGTAATTTTATCCTGATCTGCATTGGCTTCAATTAATTCATATATCAACTGAGCTGTAGAACAAGAAGAGGTATCTGAAAATACAATTTCGAATCCTTCCTCCTCGGGGTTAAGGTGGTGATCTATCATCACTTTTTTACCCGGAGCAGAAAGAAGGAAGGGCTGCATTTCATTGCCCACCCTTCCGAATGAATTAAAGTCTAAACAGAAAATTAAATCTGCAGCACTCAAATGTGCTTTCACCTCATCAATGTTATTTTCGAAAGACAAAATTTCATCCGTCCCATTCATCCAATGCAAAAACTTAGGAGCAGCATCGGGGTGACAGATGTGTAATTCACCTTTATACACTTCTTTTAAGTAGTGATACAAAGCAAGTGAACTCCCAATAGAATCACCATCGGGTGATTTATGAGCCGTAATTACTACCTGCTTGGCTTCCTTTAATAATTCGTTGAGTTGGTTGATTTTATCTTCTGTAAATACCATATGTCTGTTACGACTTTAAAATTGCTTGTGTTTCTTTCACTAATTCTGCTGCTAAACCTGCAGATACATTCACCAAAGGAAGACGTAAGTGCGTAGCACAAACTCCTCTTTCCTCTAAACAAACTTTTACTCCAGCTGGATTACCTTCTGCAAACATCATGTTGGTAATGTTGAACAACTTGTAGTGGTTTTCTCTAGCTGTTTCGTTGTCATCTGTCATGGCTGCTTTAACCATTGTAGAGAACACCTCTGGGAAAGCGTTACAAGATACAGAAATTACACCTTGTGCTCCTGAAACAAGCATAGGAAAAGTTAAATTGTCATCTCCTGAGATTACATCAAATCCTTCTGGCGCTCCTTGAATCAATTGCATGATTTGATCTAAATCTCCACATGCTTCTTTAATTGCTACGATGTTATCAAACTCACGTGCTAAACGCAAAGTTGTATCTACAGCCATGTTAGAAGAAGTTCTTCCCGGTACATTGTACAAGATAATCGGTAATTCAGTAGCTTCAGCAATCGCTTTGAAGTGCTGGTAAATTCCCTCTTGTGTTGGTTTATTGTAGTAAGGAGAAACACTTAAAACACCGTCAATAGCATCGTGATTCATGTTCTTCAACTGGTTTACGATAGCCATGGTATTGTTTCCTCCTACCCCAAATACGATAGGTAACTCCCCATTGTTTTCATCTGCAACGATGTCTAAAACATGTGCCTTCTCCTCTGGTGATAATACAGGGTTTTCTCCTGTAGTACCTTGTACCACTAAAAAGTCTGTTCCTCCTTCAATTTGAAGACGAACTAACTTTCTTAATCCTTGCTCATCTATCGTAAGATCAGCATTGAACGGTGTAATTAACGCTACACCTGCTCCTTTGAACATGTTATTCATTTGAACTTATTTATGTACTTATTACTTTTTTCTAAATATTTACTGATGTCTTGCTCCTCATCTGTTATTACCACATTGGATGCTTGAGAATTTACTCCAGAACGCACCAATTTGTATTCACTTTGATAAGCAGCTATTATCTTTTCTAGTTTCTTGTTTGCTTTGGTTTGACAACTCACTAAAGCAAAAGGGCGTCTCCCCCATTCTCCCGGCAAAGCTTTCTCATCTAACTTTCCAAACATGGAAAAAGATGCCGCTGTAATGAATTGTGTATCTAAGGTATTGCTTAAATCTTCCGGCAATTTCTTTCCTTTATACCACACCAAAACGTGAACCTTGTATTGCTCATTCGAAAAAGACTTTTCTATATCTCTTTTTAAGAGATTGGTCATGTCTTTACTTTCAAACTCCGTTAAAAAAACTATCTCGCGCTTACTCACCCGTTATCATTTTTTCAAGGTCCAACTCACTAATAATCTCTACGCCCAACTTGTTGGCTTTTTCTAATTTGGCAGGCCCCATATTATCACCTGCAACCAAGTAAGAAGTTTTGGCAGAAATAGAACCTACATTCTTTCCACCATTGTCTTCTATCATGGCTTTCAATTCATTTCTAGAGAATTTTTCAAAAACCCCAGAAATAACAATCTTCAATCCTTCTAACTTATTCGAAGCTTTTACCTCGGCTTCTGTTTCCAATTGCAAACCTGCCGTTTTTAAGCGCTCTACAATGGCTAAGTTTTCTTCGTTTTGGGCAAAAGCTATAATGCTCAACGCTATCTTATCTCCAATTTCATCTATGGCTATTAACTCATCGTAAGTCGCCGTTAGAATTTTATCAATGGTCAATAATGATTGAGCTATTTTCTTCGCTACAGTTTCTCCTACGAAACGAATACCTAAACCAAACAATACCTTCTCAAAAGGAACTTGCTTACTTGCTTCTATACCTTGTAACATATTATTGGCCGATTTATCTGCCATTCTATCCAAGGCTATTATGTCGTCGAAAGTTAAAGTATAAAGATCTGCATAATTTGAAATCAAACCTTTATTCACCATTAAACTCACGGTTTCAGTTCCGAGTCCGTCTATGTTCAACGCCTTGCGCGATATAAAGTGATCTATCTTTCCTATGATTTGAGGTCTACACCCTAAATCGTTTGGACAATAATGCTGTGCTTCTCCCTCTGTTCTTTTGAGTTCTGTTCCACATTCCGGACACTCCTCAATAAAAACAATAGGTTGAGCGTCTTCTGCTCTAGCTTCCAAGTTCACCCCAACAATTTTGGG
>NZ_JAWWCF010000072.1:0-12963 GCF_033720595.1 Lishizhenia sp.
ATAGTGGGAGTTTTGGTCTTAAGTGCTATCATCACTCCTCCAGATTTCATTAGTCAAATCATTGTTTCTATTCCAATACTTATTCTTTACGAAATAGGTATTATCCTTTCTAAAAGAGTTGAAAAAGAACAATTAATCAATCAAGCGTAAAGAATAATAAGCAAAATTAATTTTTAGTTAATTTATAAGCCTCTAGGGATACTATTTATTGGGGAAAGCATTAACTTTAACCCTGTAAATGAAAGCGCTACTTATCCTCATTAATTGTTGTTTAGTCCTTTTTGCTTTTTCACAAACCACCAAAGTAAGAGGAAAGGTTTTCGATGAAGAAACGAAAGAGGCTATCCCACTGGCAAAAGTATTTTTCCAGGATACTAAAACTGGTACAACCACAGATTTCGATGGAAACTTCTCTCTCGAAAGTTATTACGTTTCCGATTCTTTAGTCATCAGAGCTTCAGGCTATCAAACCTACACGCTTTATGTAGATACAGACTTGGAGGAAGAACAGACTTTCAATATCGCCTTATCACCGGTAATTCTGGACATGGAAGAGGTACAAATCCTTCCTCCTGATGAAGCACCTTCCACTATCCTACACAAGAAAATTGTACGCAATAAAAAGATTAACAACAAAGAGAAATTAGAAGCTTACGAGTTTGAATCCTACAACAAAATACAATTAGATTTAAACAACTTAGGGGAAGATTTTGAACAAAGAAAAGTAATTCAAAAACTAGATGTTTTGGCGGATTACCTCGACAGTGATACTTCAGGAAAAATACTTCCTATGATTATGTCTGAGTCTTTCTCTAACTTTTATTACCGCACGAATCCCAGCCGTAAAAAAGAAGTTATGATTGCCTCGCGTGTTACGGGGGTAGACAATTTAGAATTGAGTCAGTTCACAGGTGAAATGTACCAAGACATCAATGTTTACGACAATTACATTACCATTTTCGACAAATCATTTATTAGCCCAATAGCTGGATTCGCACGAAGTTTCTATTACTTCATTTTAGAAGATAGTGCCACGATAGATGGAAATTGGTGTTATAAATTGAGTTTTAGACCCAAAACTAGAGGTGATCTGAGTTTTGTGGGAGAAATGTGGGTACATGACACAACCTATGCTGTAAAATCATGGCAAGCCACAGTAGCCGAGAAAGCCAACATCAATTTTATTAAAGACTTCTACATAGAGCAAGAGTTCGATCAAGTAGAAAAAGAAGTTTGGATGTTAACCCGCGATAAATTAGTGATTGATTTCAACGTTACAAAGAAGTCTCAAATTGTTGGTTTTTATGGAAGAAAACTTACTACGCGTAAGAAATTCGTGATTAACAAACCACATGATTTAGACTTTTATAAATCCAATGATAACGTAGAAGTTGCTGATGATGCCACTGAAAAATCCGAAGCTTTTTGGAAGGAGAACAGACATGAACCTTTGAGTGAAACAGAAGAAGGAATACAAGTAATGGTAGACTCTCTGAACAACACTCGTTTCTTTAATGCGGTTAAGAATACAACCTACATGCTTACCACGGGGTTTTATCCTTGGAAAAAAATTGAAATCGGTAACTACCAAAGTTTAATTGGCTACAACCCTGTTGAAGGAATTAGAAATCAACTTCAACTTAGAACCTCTAACAATTTCAGTAAACGTATTGAGTTCAGCGGGAAATTAGCCTATGGATTTAGAGACCAACGATTTAAATACGGCGGTAAAGTTAGGTACAACATCACCCCTAAAAAACGAGGAATACTTTCTCTCTACTACAATTATGATATAGAGCAAATCGGTTTAGCGCCGAGCGCTGCAGATGTTGGAGCTACCTTTGGAGCACTATTAAGAACCGCTCCTTTAGACAAACTAACCTTCGTTGAACGTACGGGGATAAAATTAGAGAAGGATGTTAAAAAGGACCTTATTTTAACTTTTGGAACCGAATGGAAGGAGTTTACACCTTTAGGAAAAGCAATATACCAGCGAAATACACCCAGTGGAATAGAAACCATAAACCGACTTCAAACTACTGAATTCACGATTAAAGTGAGGTATGGTAAAAATGAGGAATTCTTATCGGGTTCCTTTGATAGAACTTCCTTAGGTTCTAAATGGCCAATTCTATCTTTCCAGACGGTAGTAGGTGTTAGAGGAATTCTAGGAGCTGATTACAACTACCAAAAGTTTGAAGGTCAAATCCTACACAGTCCTAAAATAGGTCTATTCGGTAAATTGAATTACAACATTTATGCGGGAATCATTGAAGGAAATGCCGCATACCCTTTCCTTAAAGTACACGAAGGGAGTCAATCTCTATGGCTACAAACAGAAGCTTACAATAAAATGGACTTCTTTGAGTTTATCTCTGATAAGTATGTAGGGATGCACTTAGAGCACCATTGGGATGGATTTATTTTAGACAGAATTCCATTAATCAGAAGTTTTAAATGGCGTATGGTTACCAGTGCTAGAGGAGTTTACGGTAGTATTTCTCAACAGCACATAAAAGAAATGATACTTCCTCCCAATACCAAAATGTTTGGAAACATACCTTACGTTGAAACGGGAATAGGAATAGAAAATATTTTGAAATTTGGTAGAATAGATGCCATCTGGAGGTTAACTCATTTAACCGACGGTAGGTCACCCTTTACGATAAGAGCACGATTTGTTTTCAGTTTTTAAAGGAGAAAATTAAATTTGTGAGATAGCAATACGCAACAAAGAGCTGATGAAGTTAAGAACGCAGGAGATTAAGAAAAGCTACAAAGGAAGAAAAGTAGTGAAAGGGGTAAGTATAGAGGTAAACCAAGGAGAAATTGTTGGTTTATTAGGCCCAAACGGTGCGGGAAAAACAACTTCATTTTACATGATTGTAGGTTTGGTTAAGCCTGACGAAGGAAAAGTATTTCTTGATGCAGATGAAATTACCAAAATGCCTATGTATAAGCGTTCTCAATTAGGTATCGGTTATTTACCGCAGGAAGTTTCAGTATTTAGAAAGCTAAGTGTTGAAGACAACATTATGGCTATTTTGGAAATGACAGCTTTGAATAAAGCTGAACGTCATGCCAAATTGGAACAATTGATTGAAGAATTCAGCCTCGGACACGTTAGGAAAAACTTAGGGTCTCGACTTTCTGGTGGAGAAAAGCGAAGAACAGAAATTGCTAGAGCCTTGGCAACGGACCCGAAATTCGTTTTATTGGACGAACCATTTGCAGGAGTTGACCCAATTGCTGTAGAAGATATTCAAAGTATCGTAGCTGATCTGAAGAACAGAAATATTGGTATCTTGATTACCGATCACAACGTTCAAGAGACGCTTTCTATTACAGACAGAGCTTATTTGTTATTCGAAGGGCAAATCTTAAAATCTGGAACAGCTGAAGAATTAGCTGAAGATGAAAAGGTTAGAAAAGTGTATCTTGGTCAAAACTTTGAACTTAGAAAAAAGGTTTAAGATGAAAACAATACTGCGCTACTTCCCGCTTCTACTTCTATTTCTTAGTGCATGTTCTAAAACATGTGATTTACCAGAAAATGAAAATACAGGACTTATTGTTGAGGATGTACTCATCAAATCAAGCAATCTTCAATCTCCTTTGGATGACGGAGAAGGCGTAATTATTCGTTCACAAGACATGAATGAGGATTACGGAAATTGTAGCGTAAGTTTTGACGGTGGAGACACCTTTCAAGCTATTGATTTTGGCACCTACTCTCTTATTGGGACACGTACTAGCACCTTATGTTCAACTACTTTTTTGCGCGATGTTCAGAAAGACGATATGGGGAATTTTATCAATTACTCCATTACCATTAACGAATGCGATGAAGGGTGTGATTTCTACGTAACTACTATGAATTGGGTGTTGATTCCAGCTGTTGATAGTTCTTATGAAATTGAAGTCTTTTTGTTCTAAAAAATTCGACAACTAAAGATCGCGGTATCATCTACATAATCCTTTTTACCTCTCCATTCATCCAACTTCGAAAAGAGTAGATTATTCAAGTCTTCCATGTTCAAGGGATAATAATTACGTATCAACTTTTTCAACCTTTCCGTTTCAAAAAACTCTCCTTCTTCATTTTCTAACTCAACTACTCCATCCGTGTATAATACAAGCGTAGAATTAGAGGTTATCTCAACTTCATCTTGTTCTAAGAAAGGAATCTCATCCAACATTCCAAGACCTATACATCCCTTATCTAAAGATTTAGACGTTCGACCATTTGTAATAAAAGGATGATTGTGCCCCGCGTTGATATAGGTAAATTTACGAGTAATAGAATTGTAACGACCGATAAAGAAGGTGATAAATTTCTCCCCTTTAGCCCCTTGCATTACCTTTTCATTTAAAGCATGAATGAGGTATTTTAAATCTAATTTACCCAAGGAAATTAGGGTTCTTAATGTCGCCTGGAAACTTGCCATCAGCATAGCTGCTCCAATTCCCTTTCCAGAAACATCTCCTATACATACAATGAATTCATCATCAGAAATACGAATGAAATCATAATAATCTCCCCCTACTTCATGTCGTGATTTATAGGTAGCGGCAAGATCTATACGTTTATCTGATGGCAAATGTGATGGAAATAACAAACGTTGCATCTCTCTAGCCACTTCTAAATCTTTGCGTATACGTTCTTGTTTTAATTCTTCTTTCGCCAAACGCTTGTTTTCTATCGCCACCGCAATAATATTGGTCAAAGTCTGTATAAAAGACAAATTCGCTAAAGTTGAAGTTGGTTTTAAGGCATGGTCTTCTACCCCCGAAATCAGTAGAAAAGCCAACGCATGGTTTCCTTGAATAATAGGAACGATAAAATCAAAATCATTGATCACTTTAATGTGACTGGATTCGATTACTGTAATCTCTTTGAAACGGAGAAGGTCTTCTTCTACATCCACGTCTTTCACTCGTCCTTTGTAACCTTCTTTGATCAAACACTTCCATTGTTCGTCTTTATTAAACATCACAAAGCGTTGAAAACCGAGTTGTTCTTTGAGTATAAAAGTGTAGATACTCACCAAGCTTTCCACCGATAAATTATCGTTGATACTCTTGGTGATCTCCAACAGCGAATTGAGCTTAATATCTTTCAATAAAAGCTCGTCTTCTAACCTATGGAATATCTCATCTTCTATCATAAATTCTCTATGATTTCAGGTAAGCGTCTTACCGCTGCCATTTCTCTATATACCACTCTTAATTCTTGACAAGGAGAACCAAAATACGATTTACCACCTTCCAAACTTTTGGAGATTCCAGATTGTGCCATTATCACAGCTCCTTCACCTATGGTAACATCGCTTGCACAACCAACTTGTCCCCAAATCGTTACCTTATCCTCTATATTCACACAACCCGCTATTCCTACATTTGCAGCGAACAAGCAGTGTTTTCCTATTTCAGTATCATGACCAATATGTACTTGATTATCCAATTTAGATCCCTCACCAATTATTGTGAGAGAAGAAACTCCTGCATCTATAGTACACATGGCACCTAACTCTACATTAGACTGTAACCAAACACCACCGCAGGTATGCATCCTATCGTATGCTTCACCTTTCTTTTTGTAATAAAAAGCAGAATGCCCCACAACAGAATTAGGACCTACGATTACATTTTCATCTATGCGTGTATTATCCATGATAACAGCACCGGGATAGATAATGGATCCGGCTCCGATTTGTACATTCTTCCCTACAAAAACATTGGGGTAAAGAATTACACTCTCGTGAATATCACTCCCTGAAGAAATCTCACCTGATTGCGCTTGAAAAGGTCTAAAATGCTTTGTTAAACGATTAAAATCATCGAAGGGTGCATCTGAAATCAACAAGGCTTTTCCTTCTGGAAAATCAACTTCCTGATCAATTAAAATTGTAGTAGCGGCACTGTTTACCGCTTTTTTGTAATACTTGGGGTGGTCAACAAATACAATATCTCCCTCCACTACTCTGTGGATTTCATTCAATCCTTCAACTACATGGTTGGGATCTCCTATAAACTTACAATCAATGATTGCTGCGATTTCTTGCAGGCTGTATTTGCGTTCTAATTTCATAACCCGAGTTTACTCCAAAATGGAATTTCAAGTATAAAGTTAAGCCCTATTCACCGCGCTTTATCAACAATTCTAAAAGGTTTTACGCTTCAACATGTTAATATCTACAATTGAACCTTTTTACAACAGAAGTGTACCGTTGCAAAACACAAAAATTATGAAATCAATATTTCTCGCATTAAGTACTTTGCTTTTCGTAAGTACGCATGCACAAACAGCAAAAATCAATCTAGAAAAACATCATTTATCTTACCAAGAAAGTAGCTCCGCCAAGCTTCACAACTTTGGAATACCCAGTGATTTTGAACCTGTAAGTATGTACGACACTTTAGAATACTATCAACGAGGTTGTATTATTGCACACAAGAAATACAAAATCAATTCAAATTATTTAGATACGCTTTGTGACATTGACTTCATTAAAAATTATGAAGCTAGTACTGATGAAATCAATGAAAAAATGTTAGGCGGTCATGTTATGGTAAATTTCGATCAGTATGAAAACGAAAGAAAGCAAAGAAGTCAACAACCCAAGAAAAGCAGCATTCCTTGGTACTATGGTCTTTTTCTATTGGCATTTCTTCCCTTCATCAAGTTAAAACAGCATGAAGTCTAAAATCTTCACCGGCCTTTTCTTACTTCTTTATTTTGTAGTGCTTCCCTTCCCTTATTGGACTTTCAATTTAAGGGAGGGGCTTTTCTACCCTATTTACTCGAGATTTCTGAAGTATGTCGCGGAACTACTTCAATTGAACTACTCTTCCCAATTTCTCTCAGATGGCGCACTCCAGTACTTATCCCTCGCTTTAATTTTCGTTTTGAGTATTATCCTCTTTTACTTTTTGACAAAGCTCAGAATAGACACGTCCAAACTTGAAAAAACACTCACTTTTCTTTACAAAATCAATCTACTTATCCTCTCTTTTTTCATGGTAAAATATGGATTGGATAAACTCATTGGCGGACAATTTAACATTGTAGAAGGAAATCTGCTGCATAAGGAACTAAAAGACTTCTCCAAAGACTTGTTACTTTGGGCTACTCTACAAAGTTCTGAACTTTTTAACTACGTAACAGGAGGTGTGGAAATTATTGGTGGACTCTTTATATTAAACACCTACACCAGAAAACTCGGACTTTTAGTCTGTACTACCTCCCTTCTTTTCGTTGTTTTACTCAATTTCAGTTTTGATATAAACGTAAAAATTCTCTCCCTTTATTTACTTGCACAAAGTATTTATGCTTGGGGAGCCTACTATAAAAACTTACAAAATCTTCTTTTGCCAAGAACTGAAATTATTGTTTTAGACAAGGAATCTTCGCCGCATCAACTCAACAAATGGGTAATTTCATTTTTTCTCCTTTTTTTGATTTCAGAAGGAGTCATCCAACATTTAAGTTCAACGAAAGACAGACCAGAATGGGCCAAAAGTTATGAAGTGATTGGAGAGAACAATTACTTTATACACATCCATTCAGACGCTTTTATCATAGAAGAAAAAGATGGAGTTTTTGAGAGTAATGCTTTTCAAGTTTTGAACGCAACCCCCACAAAATTAAGGTTTAAAACTACAGATGTTGTTCAACTCATCCTTTCTGATAGCACTTCTATTTATTGGGTAAAAAATCAAGACACCCTTGAAATCGAAGTCATTGATTTTAGCCACACTCCTTACCTACAAGACGACTTTCATTGGACCACGGAAGGCAGTTTGGGGGTAAAATAGTTTGAGGGTTTGTCTCTCGACTGCCGCTCGAGAACCTTATACATTTTAGTTGAAGAAAAAATAATCGTCTTCATTGCAACCAATCATTGAGTTCTTGAATCGTTGAATTTTCAAATCCTTAAATCAAAAAAGGGCCACCTCATCTGAGATAGCCCTTTCAATATTTGATATGCTAAAGCTTAGTACTTCAACAATTTTGTTAATTCTACTTCTACTTTTTCCGCGTTTGGTAATAAAGTCGCTTCTAAAGTTGAGTTCAATGGAATCGCTGGTGTATCTATAGATCCACAAAGTCCAACTGGAGCATCCAAATGTTCGAAACACTCTCTTTGGATTCTTCCTGCTAATCCTAAAGTGAAACTAGCTTCTACAGACTCTTCTGTAACTAACATCATTTTGTTGTGACGTTTCGCTGCAGCGTAAATTGTATCCATATCTAAAGGACTCAAGGTTCTCAAGTCAATGATCTCTACTCTACCTTCGTATTGTTTAGCCGCTTCTAATGTCCAGTAAACACCTCTACCGTAAGTTACCACAGCACAAGATTCACCATTTGCAATCGCTTCTTCCGTAGCTTCTGTAACGATACGTGCTTTTCCAAAAGGAACTACATAATCCTCATCTGGTTCAATAGACATTGCGCCTTCAGTTCCAGGAATCTTAGACCAGTATAAACCTTTGTGCTCTAACAAGACTACTGGGTTTGGATCGTAGAAAGCAGCTTTCATCAATCCTTTTAAATCTGCCCCAGTAGATGGGTAAGCGATTTTAATACCACGTATGTTTGTCAATACAGATTCTACACTTGAAGAGTGGTAAGGTCCACCAGAACCATAAGCTCCAATAGGAACTCTAATGATAGAACTTACTGGCCATTTTCCGCCACTTAAGTAGCAAGATCTAGACAATTCTGTAAACAACTGGTTTAAACCTGGCCAGATGTAATCAGCGAACTGTACCTCTACGATAGGTTTTAAACCTACTGCAGACATACCCACTGTAGAACCAATAATGAAGGCCTCTTGGATAGGAGTATTGAATACTCTATCATCTCCAAAGGTTTGCGCTAAAGTAGCTGCTTCTCTAAACACACCACCTAAACGACCACCAACATCTTGTCCGTATAACAAACTCTCAGGGTGTTTCTCCATTAATTCTCTAACGGCAAACAACGCACTATCAACCATGATAGTTTTCTTTTTCCCTTTCGGTTCTCTTTCTCCTTTTTCTTCTGTGATTGGCGTTGGAGCAAAGTAATGATCTGTAACAGATTCTGGAGATGGATCTTCTGCCATAGCAGCTTTTTCATACACCTCATCTACCAATGCTCTAACATCCGCTTCAGTATTGATGATATCTGCCTCGCTTAAACCAGCTTCTCTCGCCAATTCTTTGATCTTTGGATATGGATCACGTAATGCAGACTCTTCTAAATCATCTCTGTACCATTCTTTACGTACACCAGATGTGTGGTGACCTAATAATGGAACTTTAGCGTGTATAATGAAAGGTCTTCTTTCTTTACGGATAATTGAAATTACCTCCTCAACAGTTTGGTAACATTCTTCGAAGTCTGTACCATCAATAGTTCTTACTTCTATCCCTTTAAAACCTTTCGCATAATGCGTAATATCTTGCGCTCTTGTTTCTTTAGAATTTGCTGAAATATCCCACTCATTATCTTGTACTAAGTAAATGATAGGGAACTGCTTTAATGCAGCCATTTGGAAAGCTTCAGAAACTTCACCCTCTGTACAAGAAGCATCTCCTAAAGAACAAACTACAACTGGATTTTCTCCCTTGTAATCTTCCGCTAAACCTTGTTTCTCTTTGTATTGAACTCCCATCGCAACTCCTGTCATTGGAATAGCTTGCATTCCAGTTGCAGAAGATTGGTGAGGAATTTTTGGCATATCATCTCTGTTTAAAGATGGATGCGAGTAATATGTTCTACCTCCAGAAAATGGCTCATCTTTCTTTGCGAAAATGTGTAACATTAATTCGTAAGGAGTGATACCAATTCCTAAAAGAATACTGTCGTCTCTATAGTATGGAGCTACCCAGTCTTGAGGTTTTAGCTGCATACCCATTGCTAATTGAATAGCTTCGTGACCACGAGATGTAGCGTGAACGTATTTAGATGTAACCTCTTTATTTGCTTCGTATTTCTCTGCCAATGTTTTAGCAGTACACATCAATTCGAACCCTTTTGCGATGTTCTCCTTTGATGTTTTTATCTTTTTCTTTGAAGTTTTTGTTGACTTTGTTTGTGCCATTTGAATAATTCTTCTTTGAGGTCGCTAAAATACTAATTTCAGCCGAGCTAAGCAGTCCTTTTAAAGATAGAATCTCAATTTACTCAGATGTCTTTTCCCCAACCTATCTGAAGTTTTATGTGTAAAGCATTCCCCAACAAAGCTTGTTTCTTGTTGATTTTGTAATCAAAAACCCGCTCATCAGAATTGTATGCATTGAGGGCAAACATATAATTCACTTCGAAATTAAATTGTAAAAATCCAGAGCGTATAAATCGAGGATGATAATAACGTGTTATACTTAATGCCGGCCCTAAATAACTCGTACTTTGCAGTTCAGGTACCGTGTATATATAACCTGTGTTGTTATAGTTTTCGAAATTAAACACACCTGTTCTAATTCCACCCCGCATCCCAAAGTGGAGATCATTATCCGACCATTGAAAGACTCTGTACCCTAATGCATACTCAAAGGCTGGAGCAAAAGCACCCCGTAATATTTGATCTGGCTTTTTCACCATGACAAAATTCATGAGTCCGCCTACTCTAACCCTATCGAAATCTAAAGTCAAACTAACCCCTAAACTATTGCCCAGTGCCTTTTTATTATTTTGGTTAATAAAGACACTTGATTCTAAGGCAAAGCATCCTTTTTGCTCCAACAAAGCCTGTCCACTACTCACCGAAGTAAGCAGGGTAAAAAGCCACAGTAGAGCTTGCCTTTTCATCTTTATTGTTTTACGAATTTCTCTTGCGCCAATACTTTATCAGCCTGAATTAACTTTAGCATATACATCCCTTTCGCCAATTTACTAACATCTAAATTTTGCTGTAAATCTTGCGCATTCACGGGAATGGTTTGCAACAATTTCCCTTCTAAATTGTACAAGGCAAATGTGGCATCATTCAACAATGTCCCCAATGACAATGTTAAATTATCGGATGTCGGGTTGGGATAAAGCTGCAAATAATCTACTTCTTGATTACTTAAACTATTGGTTGAATTTACACTTACTTTAAAATCATCAAAATAGAAACCATCTCCTGTTGTATATGTATCTGATTGTAATAAAAATCTAACCATGATTTTCTCCCCAAAATAATCCGACAAGTCAATAAATTCTTGTACCCATTCACTTTGAACACCATCATAAAGTGGCATACCTACAGGTTGAATAGATCCATTATCAGAACCTGGAACAGTATACAAACCACACTGTGCTTGCCAAGACGCTCCGTAGTCAGTACTCACCTGAAATTGAACAAAATCATAAGATTTTTCGATATCCCATTTGGCATAAAACGAAATATTTGCAAGATCAGCACCTGTAAGGTCAATCGTATCATTCAATACCAATTCATTGATGATATCATCTTGGTAATTTCCATTCGGAGAGTCTGTCATGGAATAATCTGCAGAATAAAACTCTGTTTGCGATGGACTCCAAAGGCCTAACCAATTCGTATTTGAACTTGATGAAACCGCGTCTTGGAAAACAACATTCACACTTCCGTAGACCTTTTGAATACGCACTTTTTTTACATATCCTCCAAAATCTAAATGATACTCATAAACAATGGCATCACCCAATTGAAGATTGGATGCTAACTGATAGCTAACACTACCCTGTGCTGTCGTATTGATGGCTATATCATGGGAATTTCCGTTTCCAACACTTTGAATCCCTTGTATTGCATGTACACTCACGTCTATAGCTCCATTGTCAAGCCCTAAACGACGCATTTCATAATCGAAACTACCCGCTGATGCCGTTATAAAAAGTGGGCTTTGATCTTCTATCGTTGCATATTTATGCGTCAATAATCCCATGGTTAAATTCGGGTGCAACATTTCTTTACAAAAACCTTCAATTTGACTCGCTGGCGCCCAAAAACCGTTACTCACTTCGGGGGTCATCGCAAAAACACCATGATCTTTATACATGTAGTCATCAGAATCTCCCGAGGCGGGATAGAGTCCAGAACTTTTCATCGCTTGATAACCGTTAAATTCAGCCATGTGACTACTGTAATTTTGAAAATAATCGTGATCTACCGCTAACTCAGAAACTGTTGAACCTATAGGAAATAAAAGCAAATCACCATGTGTATGTGCGTTAAAGGCGAATTCTATAGAATGATTTTCAATGAACCATTTCATGATTTGGGTCTCATTCTCAGAAAAAGGTCCTGTTCCTGGATACACATCAGAATTTGTATTTGTCAAATCCACCCCTGTGGTTCCCCATTGGTAGTTATAGTTTCTGTTTAAATCCACTCCTTTGTTGAAAGTCCCAACATTTCTTCTATTCTTTCTATGCATTCCACCTCCATTTGGATTCGTGGTTTCATTGTAGATATAACCGTCTGGATTTATCATAGGAATAAAATAGAGCTCTGTATTATCGATCAAATAAGTGATTTCTGGATTTGTCCCATAATTCTCCAATAAATACCACATGTAGTAAATGTTTTGGATAAGAGAACCTGGCTCTCTTGCATGGTGTATTGAAGTATACAAGACTTCTGGTTCAGCTTCGTCTACAGTTGGGTTATCGGATATTTTAACCATATAGAGTGGTCTTCCTTCTAATGTTGTATTTACTGGACTAGCAGCAACTCCCGCTTTTTGTGTAATTAAATTAGGATAGGCCGCATACATCTCATCAAGCTCAGCTAAAAACTCATTGTAGGTAAGATAGCCCGCATAACTCCCCTGATGAAAATTAGAGGGATTTGTGATCGTATCTAAAGCGTTTTGGCCACATGAAGTATTCTTTGCTAAAGGTGCCGTACTATTTTGAACATAAAAAGCACTAACATCTTCTATAAGCACCTCCACTTGAAAACCAGCATTAACAACAGCCTCTATTTGCTCTGTGGGATACTC
>NZ_JAWWCF010000073.1:0-12767 GCF_033720595.1 Lishizhenia sp.
GCTAGATTGGTTCATACGCATATCTAAAGGATAATCTCCTCTGATGCTAAAGCCTCTGCTTCCTTCATCGAATTGGTGAGAAGAAACACCTAGGTCGGCCAAAATACCGTCTACTTGTTTGATGCCTAAAAGGCGTAAGTGATTTTTGATGAAGGCAAAGTTGCTGGCTACGAAATCAAAGTTTTTCGCGTCCCAAGCATTTTTCTTTGCGTCTGGATCTTGGTCGAAAGAAATTAAACGACCTGTAGTTAATTTTTCGAAGATAGCTCTTGAATGCCCTCCGCCACCGAAAGTAACGTCAATATATGTTCCTTCAGGGTTGATGTTTAACCCGTCCAAACATTCTTGTAACATTACAGGATTGTGGTATGTATAGTCTTTATTCTGTGTCATCTCCAAATTCACCCATTACTTCATTTGCCAAATCAGCAAAATCTGCCATGTTGTCTTCAATCATATTGAAGTACTTAGCTTTGTCCCAAATCTCCACTCTATCGTTGTAAGCGATTAACACCAACTCCTTTTTCAATCCAACCTTTTCCATTTGCGCCACAGGAATTAAAATCCTCCCTGCTTTGTCTAAGTTGATTTGTTTGGCTCCTTGGTGAAAGAGTCTGTAAAACATTCTGTTTTGTGGTTTGAACAAGTTTAGCTTGCTCAGTTTGGCGCTTAATTTTTCCCATTCGTTCATTGGGAAAAGAGTTAAGCACTCCTCAAAACCTTTGTTTAACATGAAATTTTCTTGGGCAGCAGGAGAAAGTTGCTTCCTCAAATCTGATGGAAACATGAAACGACCTTTGGCGTCCATTTTTACTTCATATTCTCCTACTAATCCTGCCATGACAGTTTATAATGGGTAAAAATACTGGAAAAAATACCACATTTTACCACTTTTCTACCATTGTTGATAACTTGATACGGTAGGAGACAAAATAAAGTTTCATTTATTTTTCAAAAACTACTGTTTTTCTTGGGTTTTGACGTGAAATTTATCTGGTGGTAGAAAGTGGTAGTAAAATGTCAATGTTGAAAAATATTGCGTGGGAAATGGGAAGAAGAGTTGCTATGGCAAGGCCGAAAATTTTAATACTTTTGCAGAAAAAATAATATGATAATCAAAGAGGCAAAGTTTGTGATCAGTAATACAGAGTTGGATAAGTGCCCAACTCCGGATAAGGCTGAGTATGCGTTTATTGGAAGGTCGAATGTGGGGAAGTCATCTTTGATTAACATGTTAACCAACAATGGTAAATTGGCCAAAACTTCTGGGCGACCAGGGAAGACGCAATTGATCAATCACTTCTTGATAAATGATGAGTGGTACTTGGTGGATTTACCAGGATACGGTTTTGCCAAGGCTTCGAAAGAGAGTAGGTTTAAATGGACGCAATTCATACAAGATTATTTAATGAACAGAGAAAATTTGTTGAATACATTTGTGTTGTTGGACGCACGTTTACCACCGCAGAAGATAGATTTAGAATTTATGAACTGGTGTGGACATAACGAGATTCCTTTCTCAATGGTATTTACCAAAATTGATAAGTTGTCGAGTACTGCTTTGCAGAAAAACTTGGCAGTTTACAAAAAGGAAATGAAAAAGATCTGGGAAGAGTTACCACCTGTATTTACAAGTAGTTCTACTTCTAAATTTGGTAGAGAAAAGATTTTGAACTACATCGATCAGATTAACGTATTGTACGCAGAGAGTAAGAAATAGATTGCAGTACTCCCAACAGGGACAGTATTGGCATAAAGTGATAAAGGGCTTTAAAGGCACTTGGTTAAAGCTTAGCGACTAGAGAAGCTAAATTTAACGTAGTGCGTTTTTAGCTCTTTTTTTGCTTTATATAAAGGAAGGCCCGGCTGTTGGCCTATTGAGGAGGAGGGTTTAATAATTCAAGGATTCAACAATTCAAGGATTTAACAATTCAAAGATTCAAGAATTTAACGGTGTGTTTTATCTTCTTAATCATCAGAGGTTTAAAGTTTTCCCTTTACGGCATTTTCTAGCATTTCATCGAGGGAATAGAATTGATAGCCGATTGCATTTTTGATTTTTTCGTTGCTGAATACTGCAGTTGCATACGTATTGGCAATAGAGTCTTTAGTGAGCACAGGTTGCGAAAAAGTAAGCAAACTTAAAAGTTTAGCTGCTCTCCATGCTAAGTTGGCTGCAAAGCGGGGGAGGGCGATGTTGGGAGCTTTGGTACCCAAATGTTTGGCTGCGGTTTCCATCATGTTTTGAAAGCTCGTGTTGGCACCGACACATAAGAAGCGTTCCGCCGAAATATCACTTTCCATTAATTGAACCATGATGTTGGCTACGTCTCGAGCATCTACAAAAGCGTTGCTTCCAGGAGGATAGAACTTCATACCCTTCTGAAGGGTTTTTAAGATGGTTAAAGAGCTTTCGTTCCAGTCACCGGGTCCGTAAACTACACTCGGGTTAACAATTACAGCATTTAATCCTTCTTCTATACCACGCCATACTTCTTTTTCAGAAAGATGCTTGGTCATGGAATAACCACTTACGGGAATGTCAGGATTCCACTTTGAGCTTTCGTTAATAGGGGTAGTACTTTCCTTAACGGGTTTACCTACGGCTGCAGTTGAACTAACATGGCAAAGTTTTTTTACACCGTGTTTCAACGCCATATTAACCACATTTGCCGTTCCACCTCTATTGATTTCTACCATTTTTCTGAAATCCTTTTTTTGGTAGGATACTTTTGCTGCACAGTGGTATATATAATCAACGCCTATGATTTGTTCTTCAAGTTCAGGTAAGTCGAGAACATCGCATTTTACCCAGGTTATTTTATCGAATAAAGTATTGCCTTCTTCGGGGTTGTAGTAGTTGAATAAGGCTTTGACCTTGTCCATTTTAGCTGCATCTCTATAAAGCGCACGCAAAGGTGAGTTAGACGAAAGAGTTAATTTGTAGAGGAGATGGCTCCCTATTAAACCGCTGGCACCTGTGACTAAAATCATGCGGTAAATGTAAGTATTTCTGTTAAAGGTTGTATTTAGTAAAGATTAGTTTATTGGTTAGAATTAGGTATTCATCAATAAGAAAATGTAGTTGAAAGAGTTTCTTTTTTTTGTTAAGAAAAAGGTCTTAAATTTAAAATATGCAAACTAAACTATTAATCATAGGTCTCCTATTGGGAGCATCTTATTCTTGTCAATCTGAATATGACCGTCAGATGGAAAAGGCGAAAGCTCACATGAAGTCTGTAGAGCTTATGGCAAAACAGCAGCAACAAGTTGTAGAAATGAAAGCTTTGATGCGTGAAGTAGATAGAGATATTGCTATTTGCGCTGAGATGTCAGGCAATAAAACGCTGTTTTTAGAAGAGCTGAATTATACGGCAAGCAATTAAAGCGTAAGTTCTGTTGTTGGGTCCCAATACAGATTTTTAAAATCTACCACGGTGTCATCTTTCACCACTATACCTTCTGCTCGCAATTTTTCTTCCATAGCAGTAGGTGATTCAAAATGCATTTTACCTGTAAGCATTCCGTTTCTGTTCACTACCCTGTGTGCGGGGATATGTGGCATGCCATGGGCATTGTTCATTGCCCAACCTACCATTCTGCTAGAGCGTGCAGCACCTAAATATTTAGCAATAGCACCGTAGCTCGTTACTCGTCCATAAGGAACAAGTTCTACCACTTGATAAACGCGATCAAAGAAATCGGCGTTTTTCTCGCTAAGCTTTATCGTTTTGCTCATTATCAATTAGGAATTTACAGTATTTGATCTGGTGACCTCTTTCTGTAAATAATTGTTCGTAGTGAGTTTTGATATGCATTATATCGTGTACTTCCTCAGGCAATTTATCTACATCACCGTATAAGTCCCAAGTGAAGAACAATTGTTTGTATCCATGTTCCTTAATTTCTTCTTCGGTAGATTCAAATAGAACATCACTATCAGTTTTCAAGTGTACGATTCCACCTGGCTTTAAGATTTGTCTGTATCTATCAATAAAGAACTTAGAAGTGAGTCTTTTGTTCGGCTTGTTTGGTTGTGGATCACTAAAAGTTAACCAAATCTCGTCTACTTCGTTTTCGGCAAAGAAAGAAGTAATGAAATCTATTTTTGTACGCAAAAAAGCGACGTTATTTAAACCTTCGGCTATACATTCTTTGGCTCCTACCCACATACGGGCTCCTTTAATGTCTAAACCAATGAAGTTTTTATTGGCGTATTTACGTGCTAAACCTACGGAGTATTCTCCCTTACCACATCCCAATTCTAACACGATAGGGTTGTCGTTTTTGAAGTACTGCTCTCTCCACTTTCCTTTTAATTCAAATGCGTTTTCTTTGACCTCGTGCATAGAAGGTTCAAAAACATTTGACATTTCCTTCATTTCATTAAAGCGACGTAACTTGTTCTTTGCCATTTTTTCCTATTTTGGAGCTGCAAAAATAGAAATCTTCCAAGGATTTGAACGAAAGTATTTCAACTATCACACATCAAACAGTATTATTTAGTCCTTTGAATTGGGGGTTGGGTCATGTTTCGCGCAGTGTTCCTTTGTTGGAACAGTTGATAAAACAAGGGAATGAGGTTATTGTCTGCTGCAATTTGGATCAGGAAGATTTTTACCGCGCTTATTTTCCTGAGCTGTGGTATGTTAGTCATAAAGGCTATCCTTTTAAGTTCAAGGGCAACGGAACTTTTCTTAGGGATGTAATGAAAAACTACTTTTAATTAAGGCATCGTTTGGATGTAGAATTGGAAGAGGTGAAAGCATTGGTGAAGGTTTTTACGCCTGATGTAATCATCAGCGATCAGCGCTTCGGGTTCCGTCATCGAAAAGTAAAAAGTATTATTATTTCACATCAACTGCATTTAAATTTACCCAAGTACGCTTTTTTCGGACAATGGTTGAACCGTAAAATGCTGAGAAAGTTTGATGAGGTTTGGGTACCCGATAGTGAGTTGGATTTAAGTGGTGAATTATCACAGTCTAAAATCGCACATAAGCGCATAGGGATATTGAGTCGTTTTCGCCAAGCTGTAGAAGCACAGGAACCCAAGTATAAATATTTGGTGATCGTGAGTGGGCCTATGCCTTACGCAAAAGATTTTCTGTTAGAGATGAGTGAACGCCTCTCAAATTGTGAAGGGAAACATGCTTTAATTGCAGGTCTAGATGCTTTTGATTACGAGGCTACCAAAGATAATGTGGAGGTGTATTATCAACCCAATCAGGAATGGATGGAACGTCTGTTTGGAGAGTCAGAGATTATAATTTCTAGAAGCGGTTATTCTACCTTGATGGATTTGATACGATTAAAAAGAAATGCCATTTTAATTCCCACCAAGGGTCAAAACGAACAAGAGTATTTGGCCAAACACAACGCCAAGCGTAAACAATTTACTTTTGTTACTGAAGAAGAGTTTAAGAATTATCCTCTTTGATTTTTAGCTCTTGCCAAGGTAAAAGAGAAGGTTGATCCCAATCCTTTTGTAGAGCGAACATTGATGGATTGATTGTGAGATTCTATGATGTGTTTTACGATGGATAGTCCTAAACCAGATCCTCCTTCGTTTCTGTTTCTACTTTGTTCCACGCGGTAGAAACGTTCGAAAATACGCGGAAGTTTTTCTTCCTCGATTCCAGGACCATCGTCGGCAACCTCACACATAATTGCATCTTCTAACGGGAAGAAGCGCAAAATTGTTTTACCATTTTCATTTCCATAAAAGATGGAGTTGCTGATTAGGTTGGTAAGCACTTGTGCAATTTTGTTTCGATCTGCATACACATAAATAGGATCGTATTTCTTGTTGAAAGCAACACGTATATTTTTCTCTTGGGCAGGAATTTCTAACGATTCCGTAACTTCCTCTGCCAAATCTACGATATCGAAATTCTTGAAGTTGAATTCTACACGATCTACCTCCATTTTGGTGATAGAGTCTAAATCGTCGAGAATACCCGCGATTCTATCTGTAGCTTTAGAAGCGCGTTCTAAGAATTTGCGATTGACATTCTCATCTTCTAAACCTCCCTCTAATAAAGTAAGGATATATCCCTGTATGCTGAAAATTGGCGTTTTTAATTCGTGGGCTAAGTTTCCTAAAAACTCTTTTCTAAAAGCGGCTTGTTCTTTCAGTTTGCTAATTTCTTGGTTGCGTTCTTGTGCCCACTCGTTGGTATCTTTTGCAGCTTGGTCCAAGATGTCGCCATAAATCGTAATGTTAGGATCGTCGTGATGGAGTTTCCCTTTGCGAATTGTTCTGTACAAGATTTTGATTTTATTCGAAATGAATTTGGTTATCAAAACTTGGAAAATGAAAAAGCATAGTAAACCTAATCCAAATGCAATGACTATCATTAGCTCCAGTTCCAATTGGGCCTTTGGAGCTAAGAAAAAGTACATGGCCAAGAAGCTCAATACTCCTACGAGTATGCTTCCGATAAAAATTAGTTGATAGGGTTTAATGCTTTTCATGGAGGGCAAAAATAGTTTGCTGAAGTATTTTTTGTTGCGCTATTCTAAAGACTTAACAATAAGATAAACTAGGCGATGAATTTGTAACCTACACCTTTAACGGTTTGTATGTAATCAGAGCCAATTTTCTCGCGTAGTTTACGTACATGCACATCTATGGTTCTATCACCAACTACAATTTCATTCCCCCAAACGGTATCCAAAATAATTTCTCTCCCGAATACTTTTTGTGGTTTTGAGGCCAATAAAGAAAGAAGTTCGAATTCCTTTTTAGGTAGATGTAATTTTTTTCCTTTTAGAATAACTAAGTATTGCTCTCTATCGATAATAAGGTCTTCGTTGATTTCATTGTTCTCTTCTTCCGATGCTGTCATTCCTCCACGACGAAGCAAAGCGTTGATGCGCGAAACGAGTACTTTGGGCTTAACGGGTTTTGAAATGTAGTCGTCGCCACCTATGTCTAAACCGGCGATCTGACTGTAATCTTCATTTCTAGCGGTTAAAAAACAAATCACAACATCGTTATAGCTACTGTTTTTACGGATGATTTCACAAACTTCCATTCCGTCCATTTCAGGCATCATAACGTCTAGAAGAATCAAATCAGGTTTACTTTCTTTGAGCTTTTCTAATCCTAATTTTCCATTTTCGGCAGTACTTACTTCAAACCCTTCTTTTTCCAAATTGTATTGGATCAATTCTCTAATATCTTCTTCGTCATCTATAATAAGTACCTTCTTCATGTTCATCCTTTTTTGCTAATTTAATACAAATCTAATAATAAGTTAAGCCCCATTATTGGATTCTAAAAATGAAGACAAATATTCAGCGACTGAAAATGGATATCGTAAAATGGGGAGATTGGATGATTATATGCAAGCATATCAGATTATCCGCGCTGAATCCATAGAAATCCGCAGAAGCAATCTTTGAAGGCTAACTTTTACCCGGGTAAATAAAAGTGCTTTTTTTCCTTTTACATCCACAAAACTTGTATATCTTTGTAGCAGTAGTAGTAGGTTAGGTTGATTAGTGTAACGAGAGCTTTGGACGCCCGTCCGAGAGCTCTCGTTTTTTTTATGCCTACTTTTTTAAGACTCTATTATCTTTGTTTTAAATCTAAGTAGCATCATGGAAGACATCGCTGAACGCATATTTTCAATTCAGAATGAAATAGAATTCGAGGCAATTGCCTTGGAAGTGTTTCAGCATCAATATGCGCATAATAAGATTTACAGAAAGTTCTGCGATTTACTGGGCAGAACCACACCAACTTCAGTAGAAGAAATTCCATTTTTACCCATTTCCTTTTTTAAAACAGACAAAGTAGTTTGTGATTATGTGCAAACGCAAAAGGTCTTTAAAAGTTCAGGGACAACGGGTATGACAAGAAGTGAACATCATGTGCACGATTTAAAACTATATGAGCAATCTTTTCTCAAAGCTTACAATGCATTCTTAGGTGATGTTCAGGGTCATGTGGTAATTGCATTGCTTCCGAGTTATCTTGAACAAGGTGAGTCCTCTTTATTGTATATGGTAGATCACTTAATTAAAGCGAGTAAGAATGCTTCTTCTGGATACTTCTTGGACGATATAAGAAGTCTAGAAGCACATATACAATCGATTCGAAAGGAACAAGTTGATAAAAAGGTAGTCTTGTTTGGAGTAAGTTATGCCTTGTTAGATTTTGCAGATTTGAAGCCTGATTTGGAAGGTTGTGCAGTGATAGAAACAGGAGGCATGAAAGGTCGACGCAAGGAAATGCTAAAGGAAGAGTTGCATGAAGTGTTAAGCAAAGCATTTAATATTCCGGTCATATCTTCTGAGTATGGAATGACCGAACTCTTATCTCAGACTTACAGTGTTGAAGAGCAGCTTTTTAAATCTCCACCTTGGATGGATGTAAGAATTAGATCGGTGAACGATGCATTGTCGTATAATAAAAATGGAAAAACAGGTGGTGTAAATGTGATAGATTTAGCTAATTTGCACAGTTGTAGTTTTATCGCTACACAAGATTTGGGAAAGCGCGTTGAAGGTGGTTTTAAAATTTTGGGTAGGTTTGAAAATAGCGATATTAGAGGATGTAACCTTTTGGTGCAATAATTGATTAAGGAATAAAAAACAAGATAGAATGAAAAGAATATTAGGAGTAATGATGTTGGTGCTGGTCTTAAGTTCTTGTGCGACCAGAGAAGCGTATACTAACGCAATTAGAGATGAATGGAATTTAACAGATGCCTCGAAAATGAAAGGCGTTCAGTTTTATACTTCAGATTATATAGAGCTGGTTCGTCAAAAAAGTGAAGGTGTTAAAACGACAGAATCTGATGGATCTTTGGTGAAGAGTGAAAATACTACATCAGATCGTATCATTATTCCTGCACGTACCAAGTGTATTTTTGATAGTTACGGAGAAAACGGAGAGATAATTATTCGATTTGAACCGGGAGCAGGAAGAGTATTGAGGTTTGCTATGAAAGAAAATACAACCCTTGATAAGTATTACTTTGTTGCGGTATGGAAGAACGGAAAAGGTTTGGTAGAATACGGAAATGAAGAATATGAAGCGACAGCGGCAAGTGCACGTGCTTACTTGGTGGTTAAGTTACAGAAATGGAAAAAAGAAAAGAGAAAAGATAGAGTAGTGCGCGGTATGAAAGTGTAAGTAAAACTACTCAAAATAGTATTAGAAGGGTCCCCAAATGATTTGGGGACTTTTTTTATGGAATTTTTAAGAGTTTTATTAGTGTATTGTTATCAAAAAGTAACTTTTAAATTAACTTTAGAAAAAGTAAGGAAAGTAGAAGGATAAGTTTTCAATCTTTGCTACTTTACAGGTAGACTATGAGTTTAATCAATAGAGAATTAAGTTGGTTATCGTTTAACCAACGCGTGTTGCAGGAGAGTTTAGATAAATCTGTTCCCTTGGTGGAACGCATTCGTTTTTTGGGTATTTACTCCAATAATATGGATGAGTTTTTTAGGGTGCGCGTAGCTACGATTCACAGAATGATTGCTTTACGTAACCGAAAAGTGGAAGGTTTTGATGGTTCTCCGTCTGCATTGTTAGATGAAATTCAAACTACTGTAAAAAGACAGCGACGTGTTTTTGAGTTGTCTTATGCGCGTATTCTTAAAGAATTGGGTGAACAAGGTTTTGTTCAAGTCAATGAGAATACTGTGAGTGATGAAAACAAGGAATTCTTAAATGAGTACTACCGTAATGAACTCAAAAGAGATATCGTTCCCATTATTTTAGGAACCAAAAAGAAATTTCCTCGACTCAAGGATGATGGTATTTACTTGGCGGTAAAGTTTTGTCAGCACGAAAAGGAGAAGAAGCATTATGCTTTGATTCAAATCCCTTCTTCGCACCCAAGGTTTATTACCTTGCCAACAACCAATGGAAAGCAAAATGTTATCCTTTTGGATGATGTAATTCGACTACACTTAAGTAACATCTTTTCCATCTTTAAATTCGATGAAATTCATGCGTATACGTTCAAGTTTACGCGAGATGCAGAGATAACTTTGGATGATGATATTTCTATTTCCATGATGGAAAAAATGGAGGAGAGTATCAAACAACGTAAGAAAGGTTCGCCCATACGTTTTGTCTATGATCAAAACATGCCGGCGGATTTATTAAAATTCTTACTAAAATCTCTAGGGATAGAAAAGTACGACCATCAAGATTCTGGAAGTAGGTACCATAACTTTAAAGATTTCATGAAATTCCCGGATTTCGGTATCAAGGAATTTACATACGAACCTTTGCCTCCATTAGAACATCCAGTTTTGAGAGATTCTCGATCAGTGATAAAAACTGTATTGAAACAAGATATACTCTTGCACTATCCTTACCAAAAGTTCGACTATTTGGTAGATCTTTTACGAGAGAGTGCCATTGACCCGAAAGTGTTGAGCATTAAAATCAATATCTATAGGGTAGCGCCAAAATCGCAAGTCATTAACGCCTTGCGTGTAGCCATACAGAATGGAAAAAGCATTACCGTTGTGGTAGAGCTACAAGCGCGTTTTGACGAAGAAAACAACATGTACTGGGCCAATAATTTGAGAGAACATGGTGCGCGAATTATTTATGGTGTACCTGGATTAAAAGTACACTCGAAGTTGATACAAATTACCCGTATGGTCGGGCGTAAAAAACAATTGGTTGCGCACGTTGGTACTGGAAACTTCCACGGAGGTACAGCCAAAGTTTATGGCGATTACGGTTTGCTTACGGCCAATCCATTGATCACAAATGAGGTGGAGAAAGTGTTTAATTTGTTAGAGAATAATATTGAACGCGGTTTGTACCGTAAGCTCTTTGTATCGCCTTTTAATACGCGCCGAAAATTCATTAACCTGATCAATAGAGAGGTGAAGAATGCCAAGCGTGGTTTGCCTGCTTATATCAATATTAAATTGAATAACCTGGTAGATAAAAAGTTGATACAAAAACTCTATGATGCGAGTCAAGCTGGAGTAAAAGTACGACTCATTATTCGCGGGATTTGTTGTTTGGTACCGGGTGTAAAAGGGAAGAGTGAAAACATTGAGGCGATAAGTATTGTAGACCGTTACTTAGAGCACGTTCGTTATTTCTCATTCTGTAACAATGGAAACCCAGAGCATTATTTGTCTTCTGCAGATTGGATGGTGAGGAATTTGGATAAACGTATAGAGGTTACAGCTCCTATTTTGGACAAAGGGATACAACAAGAAGTGGCTGACATTTTTGAAATACAATGGAGCGATAACCAAAAGGCTAGAATTTTGGACAGGGCGCAGGCTAATAAATATAGAACCGTAGAGGGGGAGGCACACCGTTCTCAAACTGAAATCTATGCCTACTACCAAAAGAAATTAGAAAGAGATGCAGCTGTATAAATGCAACTTTTGTAGGTGAAATTTCAAGTCTAATTGTGCGGTATTGACAAAAAAATATCTTAGTTTAATACCCAAAAGCAACACTTGATTTACGGAGCCATAGACATAGGAACAAACGCAGCCCGACTTCTCATTGGTCAGGTCACTAAAAACAACGGTCATTCTTACGTTAAGAAGATCAGTTATACTCGTATTCCCTTGCGTTTGGGGTTAGAAGTATTCGAAGATGGTATCATCTCCCTGAAAAAGGAAAAGGAGTTTGTAAAAACCATGCAAGCCTTTAAGCTTATTGCAGAAGTTTTCGATGTAGCTGGACTAAGGTGTTGTGCTACTTCTGCTATGCGTGAAGCTAAAAATGGTAAAGAAATCAAGGAGCATATCGAAAAAGAGGTAGGGGTGAAAATTGAAATTATCGGTGGAAAAGAAGAGGCTGATATTATTTTCTCTACTTTCTTTTTATTGAACATAGACAAAGATTCCCCTTTTATTGTAATTGATGTAGGAGGTGGTTCAACAGAAATTTCTGTATTCGAAGATGGTCAAAAAGTAGCAGGTAAATCTTTCCGTGTGGGTACTATTCGTATGATGAAGCACAAGGAAAGCAAGCAGATATGGAAATCCATGAAAAAGTGGATAGCAGACCACGTAGATGGATCTGTCCAGCACAAAGTGTTTGCTACTGGTGGTAACATCAACAAGGTGCACAAGCTGTTGGGGAAACAACACATGGAACCCATCAAATACCGTGAGTTGGATGAGCTTCACGATAAACTCGCAGCTTTGGATGTAGATCAACGTGCCGAGAAATATCAATTAAAGCCCGATAGAGCCGATGTAATCGTTCCAGCGTGTGAAATCTACCTTTACGCCATGACCTGTTTGAAATCCACAGAAATGTTCGTCCCCAAGATTGGACTATCAGATGGAATTATCCATCAATTGCACGCCAATGCGGAGAAGAATAAGGCGAAGAAAGGGAGTTAGTTTAATTCTAGGATTCATCTCACGACAGTTCGGCTCCGTTCACCATGACGCTCCACTCGTGAACCTCTTCTAAGGATTTGTAAAACTCAGAAATAAAAAAAAGGATGAACAATTCAATGCTCATCCCTTTCAATATATCTAACGGTCTAACCGTCTAAAAATCTAAATGTCTACTCCACAATTAACAAGTAGTTGTTCTTTTTTCCTTTTCCAAGTAACACGTACTTATCGTTGATCAATTGCTCTTCAGTAATCATGAAATCATCTTTTACTTTCGCTTTGTTTACAGCGATAGCATTTCCTTTCAACTCTCTACGTGCTTCACCGTTTGATTTCAAGAAGTTCGTTTCGCTACCTAAAGCATTAACGATGCTCAATCCTTCTTTTATCATATCACGAGATAC
>NZ_JAWWCF010000074.1:0-12629 GCF_033720595.1 Lishizhenia sp.
GAGAGAGAGGAAAAGCTTTCGAAAGTGTTATTCACCGTCAGTTAGGTACGGCAGAAATCGAAGACCAATTGAAAGGGGTAGAGTACTTGAAATCTTTACCGTATGTAGATGAAAATAGATTGGCTGTTCATGGTTGGAGTTTTGGTGGTTTCATGACAACTTCATTGATGTTGCGCGAGCCAGGAACCTTTACTACAGGTGTAGCAGGTGGTCCGGTGACAGACTGGAAATACTACGAGGTAATGTACGGAGAACGTTACATGGATAGACCTGAAGAAAACCCTGAGGGATATGAGCAAGCAAGTTTGTTAACACACGCTAAGAATTTAGAAGGAAACTTGTTGTTGATTCACGGAACGATAGATCCAACCGTTGTATTACAACACAATTACGCCTTGGTTCAAAAGTTTGTCGATTTAGGAATTCAAATGGATTACTTCCCTTACCCAATGCACGAGCACAACGTTAGAGGAAAAGATAGAATTCATTTAATGACCAAAGTTTTAACCTACGTTTTAGAGAACAACAAATAATAATAAACAGCATAAGTTTGAAGGGCCCAGTGTTAATTCACTGGGCCTTTTTTGTAAAACGTTGGTATGGAAATACTACAGAGCTATACTGAATCTCGAAATGATTGGGAAATAAAAAAGCCTGCTCATACGAACAGGCTTTTATCATATACTGATTTGCTTCTTATAATGGAATTCGAACTCCGGCAGCAGCGGCAAACGAAAATGGTAATTGCACATCAATTGCAACTCCGTTCATAGTGTTGGCTGGTAAGTTACCGTATCCTTCAACGAATACATTTCCAAAATCTAATTCGATATCGTAACCTAAACCAAACCTTAAAATAGGCTGAAAGTAGTTTTCTCTTTCATCTAAATTGGTATAGTACATATTCTCATTGTATTCCTCCAAGTTGTTTGCTACTCTTAAAAATGAGAAACCAAGACCTGCTTTTCCGTAGAATCCACCATCTTCACCATCACCTGTAAAGAAGTAATTTGCATCTAACCATAAATTGTAAACACCGTACTTTTCTGTACCATTTACTTCTGAATCTGGGAACTGACTAGACGAAGAGTTGAGGTAATAAGATCGTTCGTAGGTTCTAGGAAAACCAAAGTTTAACGTGGCTCTGTAGGTAAGCCTATCGCTTACATAATCACCGTGTACTCCTAAACCAATAAAGCTAAGACCGTATCCAGCGTAATTTGTGTAATTGGTTTGTCCTCCAAGATAAATTTGACCAAAAGATTGAGATGTACCAAGCAGTAAAAGTGCTGCAACAGCACATGACTTAAGTAGTTTCATAAAATAATAATTATAACCAGGCTGTATAAAAATTAAGGCTGGTTGGGTTAATAATGAGGCATAAATATAATATTTTTTCGCAAAAAAAAAGTCCTCCCAAATGAATGGGAGGACTTTTTTTAGTGAGGGTTAAACCTCTTATTTTACGATAGCTGTAAACGCTGTGTTTTCTGCGTACGCTAAAAATTCTCTATCTTCTAATGCTGTTTGCTTGTAAGCTGCATCTTGGTTGAAACAGTTTTTCAAGTTACTTACAACATTTGTCAAATCGTCTTGTCTTGCCGCTGCAATCGCCATTAAATAATAACCTTGAGCAGTTGTAGCATCAGCAGAATTACCAACAGTTGTGGTTGCTGCTGCTGCATCACCATTTAATAATTGTGCCAAAGCTTTGTTGAAAGAATCGTTGCTTCCAAAGTTGCTTACTGCTGAAGCGTAATCACCGTCTTGAATAGCTAAGATACCTTGGTTGTATCCTACTTCTTCACCAGCACCGTTGGCTGCAGATAACATATTTTTCGCTGCATTTCTATCTCCATTTACTCCTGCAACTGCTCCTAAGTTATTCATAACCTCTGCAGTTTCTTCGATGTTCTTCGCCGCGTTGAATTCAGTTTTTGCATCAGCAACTTTTCCTTGCATGTATAAAACAACACCTGCATTGTTAAATACTCTGTAATCGTTAGGGAATAAACGTTGACCTTCTTTGTAAATTCTTAATTTTTCATCTAAGTCATCTACTAAAGTAGCAGCAAACATCAACTCTTCAATTTTTAAAGTATCGATGTTGTTTTTCGTCAATGCAATTAATTCTTCATCTGTGTATCCTGTTTTATCGTATTCAACATTGATTTCAGCTCTTCTTTGCATTGGGAAAATGTTCTTGTCCATAGAAGTGAACGTTGCTCCCAAGTTTTTGATTTCTTGTTCTCTTTGAACTGGATCTTTGTAAGATTCCAAAATTCTTAATACCAATTGCTTGTCGCTATCGCTGATATCATCAGCCAAAGCTAAAGCTTCTTTAAATCCTTCGAAATCTTCACCTCTACCTGTAGTTACGTAAGAAGCGTCATTTTGAGCAGCGTCATTAGCCACACCTTTCTTGGCAGCTAATTTCATGATTGCTTCTTTAGCAGCTGTAGCTCTGTCAATAGATAAGTTACCATTTTTAATGATCTCACCTTCAATAGAAGCAAATCCAATGATGTTAATCGTTTTAATTTTTAAACGCTCGTTTCCTTGCTCTTCCGTTAACCATGCTAAGAAATCTTTGATGTCTTGCTCGCTTAACTCAGAAGTTCTAACGTTGTGTCTTCCTTTTGTAAAGTGAATATCTGCATTGTAAACCTCTTGAGTTACACGCTCAAATTTATCTGCAGAGTAAATAACTTTAAAGTCTTTGTTTACCAATAATGGAGTAACAATTGTTGCCTTTGCAATCTCTGTTCTATCTAATTGAGCCTTTTCAGAACCTCCTTTAAATACTTTACCAGTAACGTCTAAACTAGATACTTTCATATCTGGTGTGTAGGCAACTACGTCTGTATACGTAATTGTTTTACCTGCTTTATAAGGAATAGCTTCACCATTAGAAGTAGCTTTTTCTCCTTTTACAGCAATCGGCTTCAACGCAGTTTCACCAATCATTGGTGTAATTTCAGCGTAAGCTCTTTTGTTGATGCTCTTTTCTGGGAAAGTAATGTCAACCTTTACACGTACACTATCACCGTGCATTTCTAAAGGATCTGGAGTAACTGTGTAGTCTACATCTTTCACAAGATCACAACTCGTTGTATACAAACCAGCCGCTGCAATAAATGCAAAACCTGCTATTCTATTATTTTTCATTATTTAATTTTTAATTCAACTTTATTGACTTCTACGGTGCAATTATAGTGAAAATTTCACCCTGATAAAAGTAGGGAGAAACAATTCTATTATTCGCAATTACTTTAAGATAAAGCGATTATTTGTGAGTCATCTTTGCACTGTTTGAAGAGCTCTGCTACAGATGTCTTGAATTGAGGATCTATCCAATCGGGTGCAATTTCATGAAGAGGGTACATCACAAAGTTTCTATGGTACATTCTTGGATGAGGTACTTCCAGTTTGTTGGAGTTAATCACTTGATTTCCAAAGTATAGGATGTCAATATCCATGGGGCGACTGGTATAACCTTCACCCGTTCTAATACGTCCCATTTCCTTTTCAATAGCATTAAGCGCCACTAAAAGTTCTTCAGGTTGGCCTTTGTATTTTATTTCAACTACGCAATTAATGAAATCATTATCTGCCTCAAAACCCCAAGGAGGAGTTTGATAAAAGGAGCTGGTAGCAACTATTTTTGTGGCCAATTCACCTATTTTTCGCAAAGCAATCTTTAACAATTCTTCGGAATTATCATGATTTCCACCAAGACCTAAAAAAACTGAATCACACATACCACGAATAATTTACCTCCAAACACGAATTAACAACCACCTATAATATTTAAACAAGTTGTTTATTTATCATGTTTTATATTTGTGCGAAAATAAGATATCCCGAATACATATGAGTAATAAAGTCAGTTTTGGTAGGGTTTTTTGGCCAAGTTTTTTAGCATTGATCATCGTGATCGGAGGAATTTTTGGAATCATTTCCTTAGTGATCTCCGCAGCAATTCCCGATGTGAAATACGGAGTACCCTCAAAAACAGTGTTGCATTTAGAATTAAAGGGGACTGTTGTTGAGAATTCATCAAGGAAATTGAGCCCGTACGACTTTAAAGTTGAAAACCGTATAGGTTTATCTGATATACTTTATGGTTTAGAAAATGCAAAGACAGATGATAGAGTAAAGGGAGTATATATAGACCTAAAAGGTGTGAGATGTGGATTGGCATCTGCAGAGGAAATTCGCAAGGCTTTACAAGACTTTCAAAGCTCAGGTAAATTTTTGGTGACCTATTTTAATGGTGAGGTTGTTGGCCTCAAAGACTTTTATATTGGTTCAGTTGCTGAAGAGAAATATGCATTTTCTTCTACCATGATGGAATTTGGAGGAATGGGAATGGAACTCATGTATTTCAAAGGCATGTTAGATAAAATTGGTGTAGAGATGCAAGTAATTCGCGGATCTAATAATGATTTTAAAAGTGCAGTAGAGCCCTACTTCTTAACGGAAATGAGTGATTCGGCTCGTTTACAAAATCAGGTGCTTTTAGATAATGTTTGGGAGAACTACAGATCTACAATTGCAGATGATGTGCGCAAAAATGCCGAAGAGTTAAATACCATTGCCGAGCAGTACCAAGTTAAACGTATGGATGATGCCTTCAAATTAGGTATGGTAGATTCTATCTTATACGAGGATGAAGTATTGAATAAATTGGTAGAAAAGAGTGGTGCCGCATCACTTAAAAAATTAAAGTTGAAGAACTTTGCAGAATATGCTCGAAATAAGTTTTACGATGACCAAAGCACAGCGCGTGCGAAAAAAGCAAACGTTGCAGTAGTTGTAGCACAAGGAGAAATTACGAAAACAGGAAGTCAACTTTCTTCAGATAAATATGTGAAGTTGTTGCGCGAGGCACGTTTGGATAAACACATTAAAACAATAGTTTTTAGGGTGAATTCACCAGGAGGAAGTGCCTTGGCCAGTGATGAGATTTGGCGAGAAGTGAAATTGGCGAATCAAGAAAAATCAGTCATTGTTTCAATGGGAGATTTAGCAGCTTCAGGAGGTTATTATATTTCTGCCCCGGCTAAAAGAATATTTGCCAGTTCAAATACGATTACTGGTTCAATTGGTGTATTTGGAGTTATTCCTTACACAGGAAAAGCTTTAGAGGATAACTTAGGATTGAGTTTCGACAGAGTTACCACAAATAAACATGCTGTTTTAACGATTAATCAGCGTTTGACCGATGAAGAAATGAACTTAATCCAGCAAGAGGTGAATACCACGTATCAACAATTCATGGAACGTGTTGCTGAGGGAAGATCTTTAACCGTAGATCAAGTCAATACAATTGCTAGGGGAAGAGTTTGGACAGGTACAGATGCACTTAGAGTAGGACTTATCGATGAGTTAGGTGGATTAAAAGAGGCAATTGCATATGCCGTGGAGGATGCAGGTATTGAGGATCCCATTATAGAATATTTCCCGGCTCGTAAGGTAAATCCTATTGATGCCTATTTGGAAATTCTTAGCGAAGAACAGCAAGAAAGCATACAAATGCAAGCCTTGCCGCAAGAGTTGTTAGCGCATTTTAATAAACTCAAGGCGATAGAAAATCATGTAGGAATACAGGCTAGAATACCGGAGATTGTACTGAATTAATAGAAATGAAGATTTATACAAATCCCTCTTTAGAATGAAGAGGGATTTTTTTGGAGGGCAGTTTTACCCGCTATCCAGTATATTTTTAAACCGCAAACAAAAAAAAGGCAAAGACCAAGAAGAGCTTCTGAAGTCGCTTTCTTTGTCTTGCCTTTTTAATCCTTTGTCGTTTTAAAAATGCCCTTCCTATCGGTACTGCTTAAAATTCGTATTGCTCTGCTTTGAAGTAATCGAGTATAGCTTCTTTCATAAGATGCTGTTGTTGTCTTTCGTCTAAATGAGGGAGATCTTCTACTTTTTCGAAATGTGGCCAGTTTTCTCCATCCTTACCAATGAATTTATAGTGACCATAAGGCTCTAGTAAAGTACAAACAGCTACGTGCATGAGTTCTGTCTTTTCTCGTTTAGAAAAATTATCATAACCCTGACCCAATTCTTGAACCCCAATTAAGAACAAGATGGCTTGCACATCTAAATCTGCATCAAATTGCTCATTTAAGCGCTTGGTTAATTTTTGAAATTCTAATTCTAAATTGTAATCCATGCTGCAAAAATAAGCAGCCTTTAGCATATCTTCTTCAAATAATTAGCTTTTGTCGTAAACTAGGGTTATTTCTCTAGGGGAAGAATCAGATTTTTGTAACAAAAGCTAACCAAATGGGCATGAGATTTTACATCGAAACGTTTATAAAGTGTGTAGATACGTTTCTCTATTGCCGAGTTCGAGACATCTAGTTCATCTGCCACTTGCTTGATGGCCAAACCTTTCGATATAAGTTTTAAAACTTCTAACTCTTTATAGGTAATGTGATGGGATTCGAAAAGTTTATTGTCTATTCCCTTAATATACCTGAGTTTGTCTGGAGAATATACGGTGTATTTAGTGGTTTTGTTAAAACTAATAGTTCTGTCCAGTTCAAATCTTCCCAAAATAGCAGTAAGGTAGCCCTCATCATCAGCTTCAAAACTATAAATAGTGGCTCTTATGGGTAAGGCTTCGCCACTCAATTGATGTATAAGTTTAAACTCTATGGTGAAACTGTAATCGAGAATGTTAGGTCTATTCTCAGAAAGATAAAATAGGGAGTTATCGGTTACGGCAAATACAAAATCTTTAAAATGATGGTCAATACAATCGAGTAAATAAAGCATGTTTACCTCGCCCTTTCGCAATCCAAGAAGGTTGAGCCATCCATCATCATATACCATGTGTTTATTACGAAGGTTGTATACAAATATGGCTTCTTCGTCTTTTCTCTTCAAAAGTTTCTCATAGTACAGTCGTTCCTCTTCGGGTATGTCAAAATACTCTTTTGTAAAAACTGTCTTATGGTAGTTTTTAGATGTGGTCATAAGTTGAAGTTTTACTGAAATGTAGAGTTAATTAAAACTCAAAATAATACGCGTCTGTACACAATATAATAAACTTTCTTTGAATTATTCAAATGAAAATGGGACTCAATTTGAACAAAAAACTATTTATATAGTTGAAATTAGTTTTGACATTTTCCTATGTTCTGAAAGTGAAACGAGATGGTCTTAGGTACTTTTTAGATTAAATATGTAGTTAAGAAATCAGAATGTGCAGTTAAAAAATTAAAACAGTTCTGTGCAAAGTTTTTGGGTTACGTTTGTATCAATCAATCAAGGATAAAACCTTGATAGTGGGTAAAACCACTTAGTTTATTCATTTTCCTAACCACCTAGATCCATGATCTGGTGGTTTTTGACCCCAAATCAAAGAAAATCCGCTTCTAACCGAGCGGATTTCTTTTTTACCTCAACTTTTGAGTATACCCAATAAAAAAATCCGCTAACCTTTCGGCCAGCGGATTTCTCTATGTTTAGAAAACTATCTTATTTAGATTCTTCTACTTCTTCGAAGTCAACATCAGTTACTTCGTCTTCAGAGCTAGCATCTTGTCCTGCATCTCCTTGCGCAGCACCTTCTGCATTACCTGCGTTGTACATGTCTTGAGAAGCTGCTTGGAAAATAGTGTTTAATTTTTCCATAGCTGGTTCTAAAGCTTCCATGTTCTTCGCTTCGAAAGCTGTCTTCAACTCAGTTAAAGCTCCTTCGATTTCAGACTTCTTGTCTTCTGGTAACTTGTCACCGTACTCTTTCATTTGTCTTTCCGTTTGGAAAATTAAAGAGTCAGCTTTGTTCAATGTATCAACTTCTTGCTTTTTCTTAGCATCTGCATCAGCGTTTGCTTCTGCCTCAGCCTTCATTTTTGCGATTTCTTCTTCACTTAATCCAGAAGAAGCTTCGATTTTGATAGATTGCTCTTTACCAGTTCCTTTGTCTTTAGCAGAGATGTGCATGATACCATTCGCATCAATGTCAAATGTTACTTCAATTTGTGGAACTCCTCTTTGTGCTGGTGGAATATCAGTCAATTGGAATCTTCCCAATGTCTTGTTATCCGTAGCCATCGGACGCTCACCTTGTAACACGTGAATGTCTACTGAAGGCTGGTTGTCTGCTGCTGTAGAGAATACTTCTGATTTCTTTGTAGGAATCGTAGTGTTCGCTTCAATCAATTTAGTGAATACACCACCCATTGTTTCGATACCTAAAGAAAGTGGAATAACGTCTAATAATAATACGTCTTTCACCTCTCCAGTTAATACTCCACCTTGGATAGCTGCACCTACTGCAACAACCTCGTCTGGGTTAACTCCTTTAGAAGGCTCTTTTCCGAAGAAATTCTTCACTGCATCCTGAATAACTGGGATACGTGTAGATCCACCTACTAAAATGATTTCGTCGATATCGCTTGTAGACAATCCTGCGTTTTTCAATGCTGATCTACATGGCGCAATTGTACGCTCAACGATGTCAGAAATTAATTGCTCAAATTTAGCACGTTGTAAAGTTCTTACTAAGTGTTTTGGCACTCCATCAACTGGCATGATGTATGGCAAGTTGATTTCAGTTGAAGTTGTAGATGAAAGCTCAATTTTTGCTTTCTCTGCAGCTTCCTTCAATCTCTGTAATGCCATAGGATCTTTTCTTAAATCCAATCCTTCGTCATTCTTAAACTCTTCTGCTAACCAGTTAATGATTGCATCATCTACGTCGTCACCACCTAAGTGTGTATCACCATCTGTAGATAATACTTCAAATACTCCGTCTCCTAATTCTAAGATAGAAACGTCATGTGTACCTCCACCGAAGTCAAATACTACAACTTTCTGGTCAACTCCTTTTTTATCTAATCCGTAAGCCAATGCTGCTGCTGTTGGCTCGTTGATGATACGCTTGATTGTTAAACCAGCAATCTCTCCTGCCTCTTTAGTAGCTTGACGTTGCGAATCGTTAAAGTACGCTGGTACTGTAACTACTGCTTCAGTAACTTCTTGACCGATGTAGTCTTCTGCAGTTTTCTTCATTTTTTGAAGAATCATTGCAGAAATCTCTTGTGGCGTGTAGTTTCTGTCGTCTATTTTTACTCTTGGAGTATTGTTGTCTCCTTTTACGATTTCGTAAGGTACTCTTCCAGCTTCCTTGCTCACCTCGTCGTAAGACGATCCCATGAAACGCTTGATTGAGTATATTGTTTTGTGTGGGTTGGTAATGGCCTGACGTTTTGCAGGATCACCAACTTTTCTTTCTCCACCATCAACAAAAGCAACTACTGAAGGTGTAGTTCTTTTCCCCTCTGCATTTGTAATTACTACAGGTTCGTTACCTTCCATCACAGATACACAAGAGTTGGTAGTACCTAAGTCAATTCCAATTATCTTTCCCATGTCTATTTATCTTTCGTGTTTTAAAATATTCGTTTGGTTTCCTTTAGTCAATTCTTGTGCCACCCACTTTTTTCTGTCATCCCACGTAAAAATGTCGGAATTTTGTGTTTTTGGACTGACAGATTGTCAAAATAAGACAGGGAATTACGCATATGAACTGACAGAAACAACAAAGCTCCCCAAATTCAATTGAGAAGCTTTCGTAAAATCTATCTAGATTTCTTAATGTCTTGGTAACTAAATTAAAATCCTTTTAACTTTCGCATATATCTTACTCCAGTAAAGAGTAGCATCAAGAAGAAACCAAATCCAAAGCTCCTACCCATTACATCTCCATAGGTCACATAAAAGGTTGCTTTACCTACTAATTCTATTTCCTGACGCAAAGCAGTTTTGGTATTGTATGCTGTTTTTTGAACGATATCTCCCTTTGGGTTGATGAAAGCAGAGCTACCAGTATTGGCTGAACGTGCTACCCATCGACCTGTTTCTATCGCTCTGAGTCGGGCTAAGTTTAAATGTTGTTTGTAACCAGGAGAATCATCCCACCATCCATCATTGGTTATAATAAAAATAGCCATTGCACCCTTTCTACATTGTTGCGCAATGAAGTCACCATATACAGATTCATAACAAACTACCGGAGCAAATCGTATTCCCTTGCTTTGCATAATCGCAGGTACAGGTTCAGTTCCTAAATTTCCCGTTGTTCCGCCATTACTAATGGCCAAATCTTCTAAAAATGGAAGTTGCTCAGAAAAAGGTATCATTTCAACACCCATTACTAATTTTGACTTATGTACGAATTGTGGAGGATTCTTGTCCATCAACAAAGAGGTGTTGTAGTGCTCTACAAATTGTTTGCGCTCCGCTATAAATTCAGAAGCAAAGGAGTTTTTCTCATCGAAGAATTTATAAGTTGAGGCTCCTGTAAGTAAGCTTGTGTTTCCCCAACTTTCAACACGTTTATTAAGGATTTCATAGACAGAGCTATTGATGAAATTCTCTTCTTCAAATCCATAAGGAATAGCTGTTTCTGGTGCAAGCACAAAATCAGTTTCAGGTGTAATTAAACTATCTGCTAAATTCAAAAAGTTGTTTAATTGAATATCTACGGGGATGCGCCATTTTTCACTGTAAGGATCTACGTTGGGTTGGGTTACGATTATCTCAGATCTTAAGTTAGCTTCACTCGAGCTTGAACTATAGTACGTGATAAGCGAATAACCTATAGGAATGAAGATTAATATTCCGTACATCCATACGAATGGTGTTTGAATCTTGAATTTCTCTTTTTTCACCCAAAGATTGTAAGTGATTTTAAACACTAAAAGATTACTCAATAAAATCCAAAGTGTTCCTCCTAATACCCCTGAATAACTGTACCACTGAACCAGTGACGGAGTAGTGGCAAATACATTCCCTAAATTCAACCAAGGGAAACTGAACTGCCAGTTTAAGTGAAAATATTCCAAGCCGATCCAATAGAAAAGTAATCCAATGTATCCTTCTTTTTGTCCCACGAACCTTTTTGTCCAAACAAAAAACTGAAAGAAAGTTGCCATAATAAGTGCATTGATTATTAGTCCTACTATAGTACCTAAGACATCAGCATTCATAATCCACCAACAGGTTCCGAAATTGTATATAACAAAGGTGATAAAGGCATGTGTGAATACCTTTCTAGCTCTGTATTGTTTCGTGTAAATGTAGTGCTCTACGATGAACAAGGGGGCTAAAGCAACTAAAGCTAATGGAGCTAAACTTCCGGCATTGGGAAAACTAAGCATTAATAATAAACCGCTCAGTATGCTTAAAATAAAACGAGTTGACTTTGAAATTTGCATGGCGTAAAGTTAATGTTATCGAGGTAATTGTAGGAGGGTGCTTTTGATTTTTGTAATTCTTGCGCATAAAATATTAAAAGGAGTGCAACCCTTTTTGGTTTGGCTTCATTACTCCTATACACGCCAAAAATTTAAAACCATGAAAAATATACTTTTAATATGTTCAGCATTGTTGATGATAACTTCTTGTAGAGACAAAGTTATACATCAACATATGGCTAACGTGCCTATTTATGAAGATTACGAAAGCTTTAGAAGTTCCATTGCTTTTGAGGGGGTACGTGCTATTGAAAATCAGATGGGTATTTATAGTTACAACCAATATCTATTTGTAGTAGAGGAAAATGAAGGGATACACTTTATTGATAATTCTAATCCTTCCTCACCGAATAAACTTGGTTTTTTAAACGTTCGCGGTTGTACAGGGATGGCTATTAAAAACAACAAGTTGTATGTAAATAACCTCATTGATATTGCCGTTATTGATGTTGCAAATATTCAGCAACCTACAGTAATTGCTCGCTTAGAGGATGTGTTTCCTCAAAATTATCCATTGGGAGAGGCGGGGCATTATTACCAAAAACCCGACCCAGAAAAAGGTGTAGTAATCGGATGGGAGATTCAAGAAGTTAAAGAGGAAGTCGAAAATTCTCCTTACTACTATGGTAATTTGTACCAAATGGATAATGTTTCCGTTGCTAATGAATCTATTGCTACAGGAGGGGCGAGCGGTTCGAGTGTTGCCGGTTCTATTACAAAGTTTGCCTTAAACAACGATCACCTTTATGTCATGAACGACTTCAACTTACACGCCATCAATATTTCAAATCCAATGAACTTAACCCAGGGAGAGCCTGTGCGCATTTGGAGAACGGTAGAAACTTTATTCCCTTATGACAATCATTTGTACATGGGTACAACCACAGGAATGATGATATATTCTTTGGCGAATCCAGAAAGTCCAGAACATCAAGGAACGATAGTGCACACCACGGCATGTGATCCAGTGGTTGTTCAGGGAGACTATGCGTATGTTACGATAAGGTCTGGTACAACTTGTATGGGAGAAATCAATCAATTAGATGTGGTAGATGTTTCCAATCCTGCCAATCCAATATTGAAAAGTTCTTTTAGTCTTACTAATCCACATGGATTAGGAGTAAATGGAGATGTTCTCTATGTGTGTGATGGTAGCGATGGATTGAAAGTTTTTGACAATACTGATCCATTGGTAGTGGGAGACCACTTAACACAAAGCTTTTCAACAATTCAGGCAATAGATATTATTCCTTTGGGTAACCTAGCCATCGTATTAACAGAAGATGGAGTGTATCAGTACGATTGTACAGATGTACAGAATATTCAATACTTAAGTCAAATTCA
>NZ_JAWWCF010000075.1:0-12618 GCF_033720595.1 Lishizhenia sp.
AGCCTCTATTTGCTCTGAGGGATACTCGCCAATTATAAAAGTATTCTTTTTGTATTGAACATCATCTAAAGATAATCCCAAGGCATTCAGTTCATGTAACTGATCTGTTGTGGACCAAATCTTAACGCGCGAATAAGTTTGTGCGGATAGGCACGACAAAAAAAGTGAAAAGCAGCAAAGTAATAATATCCTCATATTGTAGTATTTAGCATTAAAATTAAGGAAATAAAATGGGAATTTCCCTTATTCTCCTCACTACTAACTACGTATGAAAATTAGAAAGGTAGATTAATTCAACTTAAAACTTGGTTGATTCCAACATCTTAAGAATATCTTCTTCCACAAAATTAAGTACTGGTTTAATTGAATCATAAGAAGGAACAGCGTTAAACATCACATATCCACTCATAAAAATATCCGAAGAATCTGTTAAATAGAACTGTATAGGTTTGGCTACATCTCCTCCTAGAAAAAAGTAAGTTCCATACACTCCGTGCTCTGGATATAATAAAGTAGTGTCTTTGATAAAGGACGCCTTTATTTTGTGCTCATCCACCTTAGAAAGCGAATAATCTATGTAACGATAAAGCTCCGTTTCCATGGGAATATAACTCAAAAACAAAGTTCCATTTAACCCTTTAAAATTGATATCTCTGTTACAAGGGTTTCGCTGGTCTTTTTTATCTACCACTTCGAAATAAGATGGAATAGTAAAACTAAAACCACAGGTATCTTGGTAGTTTTTATAAACCCTTTCTGGGAAGTTTAATTTGAAATAAGTAGAAGGTTTGGGAATGTAATTTTCATCCTCACATGCTACAAAAAGTAAACTCAACACTATGAAAACACTAGTTATTCTCCACATCATCTAACACTATTACTTTTACCATTTTCACTCTTCGTTTATCAGAAGATTCTACTACAAATTTGTAGTGATCGAAAATGATGTATTCGTTATTCTTTAAAATCTTTCCGGCTTGTTCTATGATGAAGCCTGCGATAGAATCTGACTCACCTTTGGCTTCTTCGAAATTCTTACCGTCTATTTCTAAAACTTTGTACAAATCCACCAAAGGCGTTTTACCTTCGAATACATAAGTACTCTCATCTACCTTGGTATAAACTAAATCATCGTCGTCGAACTCATCGGTAATATCCCCAACAATTTCTTCCAATACATCTTCTAAAGTAACAATTCCAGATGCTCCTCCATACTCATCAACCACAACGGCCATGTGCATTTTCATGTCTTGGAATTCCTTTAAAAGATCATCAATCTTTTTATTTTCCGGAACAAAGAAGGGTGTTCTTAGCAATGATTGCCAATTGAAATCTTCTTCCTCATTTAAGTGAGGCAATAAATCTTTGATATAAACGATACCGATAACGTCATCAAAATTCTCTTTATACACTGGAATCCTAGAAAAACCTGCTTCGAGTATCATATCCATCAACTCTCTGTATGTAGAATTCTCCTCTATTGCAGTAACATCCAAACGTGGACGCATTATTTGGCGCACATCGGTGTTACCAAATTTCACAATTCCTTCTAAGATTCTGTGATCGTCTTCTGTATCGTTCTCCTCTCGCGTTAATTCCAAAGCATTTTCAAGGTCATCCGTAGAAACATCAAGAGATCTTTTCTTCGCTGCTTTATTGATAAATTCTGTACCGCGAACCAAACCTAATTTCATCCAGGATATCGGAGGTATTCTACCGATGGAATAAATAGGTTTAGACATGAACAAAGAAAGCTTTAATGGATTTCTGTTGGCATATACTTTAGGTATAACCTCCCCTATCAACAAGATAATGAAGGTAATCCCTGCTACTTCTATTAAGGTTCTCACCCATGGAATTCCATAATCCTCTGGGTATATTTGACCAAAAACATAACTCGATAAAATAACTATCCCTACATTAATGAAGTTATTGGCGATAAGTATAGTAGCCAATAATTCTTTGGGATCATTAATTAAAGTAATAGTAGTTTCTGAAGATTTACTCTTTCCAGTTTTGAGTTCTTCTTTTTCGTTTGGACCTAAGGAGAAAAAGGCTACTTCTGATCCTGAGACCAAAGCCGATAAAAGCAATAATATTGCTAGGACAACAAAACTTATCCCAAGTTCAATATCAACGTTTAATATCGCAAGAAAACAACTGGCGGGTTCAATATCCATAGATTCTAGAATGGTAAATCGTCGTCCTGATCGTCAATTAAATCATTTGCCAATTTTTCAGTTGGCTGCTGTGGAGTACCAGCATTATTATACGGTTGTTGCGTAGGAGCATTTTGTTGCATAGACTGTGCTTCTGCTCTAGACGTCAACATCGTCATGTTATCAGCCACAACTTCTGTTGCATAACGCGTTTGGTTATTTTCGTCTTGCCAGTTTCTTGTTCTCAGTTTTCCTTCAATGTAAACCTTATTTCCTTTTTTCAAGTACTTCTCGGCAACATCAGCCAAACCTCTCCAAACAACGATATTGTGCCACTCTGTATTATCTCTTCTTTCTCCTGTGTTTTTATCTGTATAAGATTCAGAAGTTGCGATAGAGAATCTACACAATTTCACGTTATTATCTAACATTCTAACTTCAGGGTCTCTTCCTAGATTCCCTATCAAAATAACTTTATTTACGCTTCCAGCCATAGTAACAAATGTAAAACAAAGATAATATAAAGTAAATAGAAGGAGGGAAAAATATCTGCCCGAAGCTTTATAGATCACTTAAGCCTTTTCTAAATGTTCCTCTAAAAACCTATCTATCACCCTGGGTATAGCATGGTCCTCTAAATGATCAACCTTGATATAATTATTTAAAACATCCTCTTTTGCCGAGGCTTTCCAAAATTTAACGTGCAACTTTTGGTGACTTAAAACATGCTTGGTTTCATACATCACCCTTCCCTTTATCTCAAAACCTTTTTCTTCTGCAAGTTCTTCTATAGTTTCTTCTGCCTTCTTGGTTTCTATTAAAGGAAACTCAAACATGTTGCGCCAAATACCTTTATCGTCGCGTTGCTGTAAATAATAAGCTTGCTCATCTACTACTATATAGTGTAAAAATCTATCCTGTACCTTTATCTTCTTAGACTTAACGGGTAGCTCTAGTTGTGTACCTTCTTGAAGGGCAATACAACCTGTTTGTAAAGGACATTGCTCACAATTCGGATTTTTAGGTGTACATACCATCGCTCCCATCTCCATCATCGCTTGATTAAAACTGGCAATTTCTTCAGGAATCATCAACTCGTCTGCATAAGACTGAAACTGCTTTTTACCTTGAGTAGTATCTATGGGAGTTGCATCATTAAAATAGCGCGATAGCAACCTGTAAACATTTCCATCAACCACCGGATGTGGCAAATGAAAAGCAAAAGATGCGATGGCAGCGGCTGTATAATCTCCCACTCCCTTCAAGCTTTTAATACTTTTATAATCGGATGGAAAAACTCCTCCAAAATCGTCTATGACTTGCTTGGCCGCAAAATGTAAATTTCTTGCTCTACTGTAATACCCCAAGCCTTGCCAGAGCTTCAAAACTTCTTGTTCGGATGCATTTGCCAAATCTTTAACCTCCGGAAATTCCTTAACAAAACGTTCATAATAACTCAACCCTTGTGCAACTCTTGTTTGTTGAAGGATGATTTCTGAGAGCCAAATACGGTACGGCTCTTGCGTTGAGCGCCAAGGTAATACACGCTTATTTTCTTCGTACCAGTTTATAATTTGACGACCAAAATCTGACATAGATTAATTTTTTTTTAATTTTTTTTGAGAAAAAGCAAAGGTAAACCATTAAAGCTAATTACTTTTGCGCCTGAAAATCACATTGTTGTTATAAATAATAAAAATTACAAAAATGACTAAAGCAGACATTATTGCTGAAATTTCTGAGGAAACAGGATTAGAGAGAGTTGAAGCACAAAAGGCAGTAGAGGCTTTTATGGCATCTATCAAATCGTCTTTAACTAAGGGAGAGAACGTATATTTAAGAGGTTTCGGTAGCTTTGTTGTGAAAGAAAGAGCTGAGAAAACGGGTAGAAACATTTCTAAGAACACAACAATCATAATTCCTGCGCACAACATACCTTCATTTAAGCCTGCAAAGACTTTCGTGGAAGAAGTAAAAACTAAAGTTGCTGTAAAATAATCCCTTATTCGGATATTTTACTAAATATTTTATACCTTTGCACTCCCATTTGAAAGAATGGGAGTTTTTTCGCCCCGTGCGAAAGAAGATTTTTAAAGTAGAATACTAACATTTAATACATAGAGTTATGCCAAGTGGTAAGAAAAGAAAAAGACATAAGATGTCTACTCACAAGAGAAAGAAAAGACTTAGAAAAAACCGTCACAAGAAGAAAAAATAATCTTCTGACATTTTAAAGTTATTAGCAAATTGACTTAGTGATTTCGTATCGCTAAGTCATTTGTATTTATTCACATTTTAAAACGGCTTCCGTGAATTACGAATTAGTAATCGACTCCAGACCAAATGGAGTTTGGATTGCTTTGTTAAAGGATGGAAAGCTGATTGAGTTGCATGAAGAACAAGGGCAAACTGAGTTTTCTGTAGGTGATATTTACCTCGGAAAAGTTAGAAAAGTTGTCCCTAGTTTGAATGCCTGTTTTGTAGATGTTGGGTACGAAAAGGATGCATTTTTGCATTACTTAGACCTTGGTCCGCAATTTAGATCGCTCGATAAGTTTACACGACAAACCTTGCAAAGCAAGCAGAACGTGGCCGACCTTCTTTATTTTAAGTCAGAAGAAGACATTCCGAAAGACGGGAAGATTACAGATATAGTATCTTCTACTCAACCTATATTGGTACAAGTAGCTAAAGAACCTATTTCAAGTAAAGGTCCACGTCTTAGCGCCGAAGTAACATTGGCGGGAAGATTTTTGGTTTTAGTACCCTTTTCTGAAAAAGTGAGCATCTCACAAAAGATCAAAGATCACAAAGAACGCGATCGTTTGAGAGACATCATGCGCGATATTAAACCGAAAAACTTCGGGGTAATTATCAGAACTGTAGCAGAAAATAAAAAGGTCGAGCAACTAGATAATGACTTAAAAAATCTCTTGGAGAAGTGGAAGTTAATGCATCAGAATTTGCAACAATCCACTCCACCTAAACGCGTTTTAGGTGAAATTGGAAAAGCATCTGGTTTATTAAGAGACCTTCTCAACAGTAGTTTTACTAACATACATGTAAACGACGAACAGCTTCTAGAAGAAATGAGCGATTACATTGAAAGTATAGCTCCTGGAAGAGAGAAAATTTTAAAGCATTACAACGGAAAATTAGAAATTTTCGAAAAGTTTGGCATTAACCGCCAAATTAAAGCTTTGTTTGGTAAGAAGGTTCCATTACCAAGTGGTGGATACTTAATTATTGAACACACAGAAGCTATGCACGTTGTTGACGTGAATAGTGGAAACAGAAAGGGCGCAGACAATCAAGAAAGCAATGCTTTGGCAACCAACATTGAGGCCGCTGAAGAATTAGCAAGAGTATTGCAACTGCGTGACATGGGTGGTATCGTAGCTGTTGATTTTATCGATATGCACGAGAAGGAAAACAACAGAGCGTTGTACGAGAAAATGAAGGAATTCATGAAACCGGACCGCGCCAAACACAACATCCTTCCTCCATCGCGTTTTGGGGTTATTGAGATAACGAGACAACGCACAAGACCGGAAACTGACATCAATACCAATGAAACGTGTCCGGCATGTAACGGTACAGGAGAGGTTACTGCAAGTATCCTTTTCACCGAAGAAATTGAAACGAATTTGGATTTCTTAATCCAAGACAAAAAAGAAACTGATATTACTTTATTAGTACACCCATATATCGAAGCATACTTCAAACGTGGACTAATTAGTAAGCAAGTGAAATGGTTCTTTAAATACAAGAAGTGGATTCCGGTAAGAGGAATTACAGCTAACCATTTTATGGAATACTCTTTTGTCAACAAAAAAAATGAGAAAATTGCACTCTGACATGAAGTCGGAGTGCAAATACTCGCTTTTAGAGGCTAAGCAAAAAATTGAAGCCTACTGCGCCTATCAAGACCGCTGCCATTCTGAGGTTGAAAACAAATTATTTTCTTGGGGATTAGACGAAGAAGACAGAAATGTGCTCATCGCAGATCTTATTTCTAATCGTTTTTTAGATGAAGAACGCTTTGCTGAAAGCTTCGTTTCTGGAAAGTTCAACATAAAAAAATGGGGGCGTAACAAAATAAAACAACACCTTAAACAAAAGCGTGTTTCCGAATATTCCATAAAAAAAGGCTTATCTATCATAGAACCTGACGCCTATTATTCAACCCTAGTCCATTTAGCACAACGGAAAAAAGCTAGTTTAAAAGCATCTGAAAACGAATGGCAACAGCGCGCTAAAGTAATGCGCTATTTACATGCGAAAGGCTACGAACAGGATTTGATTTATGAAGTGATGGATACACTTTTTAAAAACTAGTTCAACCCTACAAACTCCGAGATCCCATTTACTCCCGTAACATCTTATTTTACGGCTATTCGTTAAATAATCACAAAGGAAAATTGGGGGTTTTCTTTCTTCGATAATTCCATTATATTAGCAACACTAAAAAATAATGGAGTGTCAGACAGCGTAGTAATCATCCCCACATATAATGAAATAGAGAACATAGAGAAAATGGTTCGCAAAGTTTTCTCTTTAGAAAAAGAATTTCACTTATTAATTATCGACGATAATTCTCCGGATGGAACGGCAAAACGCGTTAAAGAACTGCAGAAAGAATTTCCTACGCAACTTCACCTCGAACAACGTGAAGGAAAACTTGGATTAGGAACTGCCTACATACATGGCTTTAAATGGTCGCTCCAAAGAAATTACGACTACATTTTTGAAATGGACTGTGATTTCTCCCACAACCCAGATGATTTAATTCGATTATACACAGCTTGTAAAGAAAACAATGCTGGCTTGGCCATAGGTTCTCGCTACTGTAAAGGTGGTAAAGTAAGCAACTGGCCCTGGGATAGAGTGTTGATGTCTTATTTTGCGTCTATCTATGTACGAATGATCTTATGGATAGGTATTAAAGACACTACAGCAGGTTTTAAATGTTACGCCAAAGAAGCATTGCAATCGGTAAATTTCGATGCAATTACCTTTAGAGGGTATGCTTTTCAAATCTGTATGAAATATGCCGTAAAGAGACACAAATTTAAAATCGTTGAGGTTCCTATTACTTTTGTAGATAGACTTTACGGAGAATCAAAAATGAGTTCTGGTATATTCAAAGAAGCACTTTTTGGTGTTTGGAAAATGCGCGGACTAAAATTATAAGTTCATTTCTGGGAAATCCTTGGTTTGAGCCTTACCTTTGCCAAGGTATACGAGGTTGAACGCCTTAAACTACCACCACACATACAAAAGAAGTACATATGAAAACAGTAATCAAAGGAGGTTTAGTAATAAACGAAGGAAAGAAAGAACATTTAGATATTCTTATTGAAAACGGGAGAATTACAAAAATGGCAGCAAACATTTCTGAAGCAAATGCTGAAGAAATTAACGCCGATGGAAAATATGTACTTCCTGGATGTATAGACGACCAAGTTCACTTTAGAGAACCAGGTTTAACACACAAAGCCAACATTGGTACAGAAAGTAGAGCTGCAGTTGCTGGAGGTATTACCACTTTCATGGAAATGCCTAACACCGTTCCTAATGCGCTTACACAAAAATTGTTGCAAGACAAATACGACATTGCCGCGAATACAAGTATTGCCAACTATAGCTTCTTCATGGGAGCCTCTAACGACAATATAGAGCATGTTTTACAAACCGATCCGCACAACGTATGTGGTGTAAAAGTCTTCATGGGATCGAGTACAGGAAACATGTTGGTAGATGAAACAGCTACTTTGGAAAAAATATTCTCTGAAGTTCCAATGTTAATTGCCACACACTGTGAGGACGAAGCTACAATTAGAAGAAACACAGAGATTTACCGTGAAAAATACGGTGAAGACATGCCTATTAAATACCACCCAGAAATTAGAAGCGAAGAAGCTTGTTACCTTTCTTCTAGCAAGGCGGTAGAATTGGCCAAGAAATTTGATACTCGTTTACACATTTTACATATCTCTACAGGAAAAGAAACTGAATTATTTAGAAACGATATTCCTCTAAAAGAGAAAAGAATTACTGCAGAAGCATGTGTACACCACTTATGGTTTACAGATGAATTTTACGACGAAAAAGGAACGTTTATTAAGTGGAACCCAGCGGTTAAGTCTGCAGCCGACAGAGACCAAATTTGGAAGGCTTTGTTAGACAACAGAATTGACATTGTTGCCACAGATCACGCACCTCATACCTTGGAAGAAAAAGCAAACAAGTACTTTAGCGCTCCTTCTGGAGGACCATTGGTACAACATGCTTTATTGGCCATGTTGGAGAAATATAAAGATGGAATTATTCCTTTAGAAAGAGTAGTTGAAAAAATGGCGCATGCCCCAGCTGATTGTTTCCAAGTAAAAGAAAGAGGATACTTAAGAGAAGGATACTTTGCAGATATCGTTATTGTGGATCCGAAGCAAGACCAAACAGTAACAAGAGAAAGCTTATTGTACAAATGTGGATGGTCTCCTTTTGAGGGAACTAAATTCTCACACGTTATCGATAGAACTATCGTGAACGGAAAAACGGTTTACCATAACAACGCAATTGTTGAAGCCGGTAACGGTCAACGTATTACCTTCGATAGATAATCATGAAAAAATTAAGGCTTTACATATTGGGGTTTTCTTTCATTTTCACGGCTTGCCAAAACAATTTGGAAGAAAATCCCAGGCCTTCTAACCTCATACCGCAAGACACTTTTCAATATGTTTTACAAGACTTACTCGTTTTAGAGGGGTACGTACAAAACAAATACAGGAGTCTGCCCAATTACTACAAAATCTTAAAACGCGAAGGGCAAGATATTTTTGCCAAGTACCATTTAGACAGCGCGCGTTTTAACGCCTCTTTCACCTATTACAGTAGAGAACAGCAAATTCTGAACGATATCTACACCAAGATTTCGGACTCTTTAAACATGCGTTCATTTTCTTTAGAAAGTGATGTTTCTACACAAAAAGACTCCATTTCGAAGTAAGGATACTTTTACCCCTTAGCGATTGTAAGGATACCCTGCAGGAAGGAAATTTAAAAAAACTTGCGCTTTTGGGGCGACCTAAGAAGCCACAGAAAGCACCCAGCTTTTTTTTAGTTGACAACCGAAGCGTAGGATAAAAAGCGCGGTTCCACCCCAAAGTTCTTGGGGTGAAAAGGGCCAATAAATCATTAAAAGGTAAAGGACATACCTAAATCTAAACTGAAATTTAGGGTCTCTCCTTCGTTTACTTTCCTGCTGAGTGGTAGAAACTCTGTCTCCCCTTGCTCCACTCCGAAAAGATATGCTCTCGCGTTCACTCCTGTGAAAAAACTTACATGGTCTCCAAGTTGATAATTTAAGGCACACTGAACGTTTACACCCGTACTGTGAAGGATATGGTCCTCCCATAAAATAAAATTGTTCGCATCAATGTGCAACACTTCTTCTTCAGCATATCTATACAATAGACCTATTCCATAATCTAAACTAAAGCGTTCATTTAGTATTTTGGTTTTACCTAAATTCATAGCTGTAGTAAGATGTAATCTATTTGCAATTGGTCGTTCTGATTTCAACCTTTCCATATAACTCCATTCATGCAGGTACTGCACAGAACCCGACCACCAGTACCCTTTAGGACTGTAATTTTTATAAGCGACACCAATTGAATTGTGCAGCAAACCGTTAAAAACGCCATTCCCAGGATAAAGTGATTTTACATTTAATGGAACAGTTCCATCAGCATAGTTTTGTAAAAGTCCCGTAAATAGACTTATTCGATGTTTGTTTGTATTTTGACAGAAAACGATACTCGAAAGAATTAAGGAGAAAAGTAAAATTGATTTTTTCATGGTGGTATATTTTTATCTCCATCAAATTAAACGAAATCCAGGCGAAAATCCATAACAATAAAATCCATATTTCAGAGAATTTATACTTCTCTAACGAAGTAAAAGAGTAAAGCCAACACCATTCTTAGTCACCCATTAAACATTCCCCACTTTATCCTTTACTTCTTAAAGTATTAGCCTTATTTTTGCCGGACGTAAAGAATAGCTATGGCAATTACAAGAGACAAGGTATTAGAGGCCTTGGGCAATGTTTTAGAACCTGATTTAAAGAAGGATATCGTTTCTCAGAACTTAGTGGAAGACTTAGTAATAGAGGGAAACACAATTTCACTTACCGTTAATGTTACCAACCCTGCTCTACACGCAAGAAAGCGTATGGAAGAGGCCGTTGAGTTTGCACTAGAACGTGTATTGGGGAAAGAGATAGAAGTTGAGTGTACCGTAAAAGGTATGAGCAATGCAGAATCTGCAACGCGCAGAAGAATCTTGCCTGAAGTGAAAAACATTGTAGCCGTTGCCTCTGGTAAGGGTGGTGTAGGAAAATCTACAGTTACAGCAAACCTTGCGGGTGGATTGGCTAAAGCAGGATACAAAGTAGGTATCGTTGATGCCGACATTTATGGTCCTTCTATGCCAACTATGTTTGACGTAGTAGGAGAAAGGCCTACCATGATAGAAGTGGAAGGTGAAAAGAAAATGGTTCCTGTAATGAGCTACGGTATTCAGATCATGTCTATCGGTTTCTTTACAGAGCAAGACAACGCTGTTGTTTGGAGAGGACCTATGGCTTCTAAAGCATTGACACAATTATTTACAGATACTTACTGGGGAGAATTGGATTACTTGTTAATTGATTTACCTCCAGGAACAGGTGACATCCACTTATCATTGGTACAAACAGTTCCTTTAGATGGAGCAGTGATTGTTTCTACACCACAGGAAGTAGCTTTGGCCGATGCACGTAAAGGAGTGAACATGTTTAAACTAGACGGAATCAAGGTTCCTGTTGTTGGTTTAATTGAGAACATGGCTTGGTTTACACCTGCTGAATTACCAGACAACAAATACTACATCTTTGGTAGAGATGGAGCCAAGAATTTGGCAGAAGGTATGAACGAAACGTTCTTAGGTCACATTCCACTGGTACAAAGTGTAAGAGAATCTGGAGACGTAGGAAGACCTGCTGTATTCCAAGAAAACACACCAACTGCAAATTCCTTTGAAGAATTAGTTCGTAAATTTGTGGTAGAAGTTGAAAATAAAAAAGCAGCTAAAGTTGCTGAAAAAGCATAATTATGGCCTTGAATAAAGAAGAGATTACCAAAAAAATAAATGCAGCATTAGAAGATCTAAGACCTTTCTTAGAGGCTGATGGTGGAGATATGGAATTGGTAAATATTACAGACGAAGGTGTTGCTCAAGTGAAATTATTGGGTGCATGTTCTGAATGCTCTATGAGTCCGATGACTTTGAAAGCAGGTTTGGAAGAAGCCGTAAAGAAAGTGGCTCCAGAAATCATTCGCGTTGAAGCGATTGATATGGCTGAAGCTTAATTGGAATTTTAGACTTTTAGTCTCTCGACTCCGCTCGAGAACCTCCTATTATAAAGGGTTGATGATCTGCAAAAAGCATTGATATTGAAAAGGGATGGACATTTATTGTTCGTCCCTTTTTTTGTTTAGATAGCTAGAGATCTAGATTTCTAGATGGCTAGAATAGATTCATAGACTTTTAGATTGGTCGAGGGAATTGTCTGTCAACTCTGCTCGAGAACCTTAATTATAACTTATTGTTTTAGCATTTGTGACAGGTTTCCGAGCGGAGTCGAGGAACCGGTCTTAGTAAAGCTTATGGATTGATAAAATTGAGGTCTGAGGTTCGAGAAATCTAGAAGACCGACACCCAGCAATTCAATGATTCAATGATTTAACATGGAGAGACTTCATTACACCATCCCCCGTTCTTTATCCAAAGAAAAACCTTTGTGACCTTTGTGGTTCAAACTACCTTCTTGTAGTTTCGTGTTAAATCTGTTTCCTGTAAGAACTAAACAACATAAAAAAGGTCGAGAACTCCCGACCTTAACTTAAATTTCATTATGCTATTTCTTGATAAACCTTTGCGTGGATAAACCAGTTGATGTTTGAATTTGTACTATGTACACTCCAGCTTCTAATGTACTCACATCTATTTTCTGGTTTTTGTTTAAATCATTTAACACCACTTTACCTTGTAAATCAACAACTGAAATTGTTTCCGTTTCTATCTCTTCTTTTAAAGTAATATGAATAAAATCTTGTGATGGGTTCGGTGCAACGGTGAAGTCAATTCCTTGCTCTATCGTTTCATCTGTTCCTACGCCTGTTTTAGTAAAGGTATATACGGTTCCTTCAGCGATGGTTCCATTCAAATATGCTAACTCATCCCCCGTTCCAAATACTTCCATTGTTGGAGAGGCTGGATCTCCTGAAAGGTAAAAACCATCTTCAGAAATTACCTCCGTGTCAAAATCTATGGCTGGAATAAAAGCAACCCCTGGCCCCGTTTCCCCTTCGTAACAATTAACAGCCTGAGTTACAGAAGTAGGTCCAAAATG
>NZ_JAWWCF010000076.1:0-12567 GCF_033720595.1 Lishizhenia sp.
TCAGAAGTAGATTTAAGCGGAGGGTATAGCTTTGATGCCAACTTGGCCAATGATACCATGGCGGAGTTTGACTGGATTGCTGAGGCTAGTGTGCCTTTTAACGACTTTAGTTACAACGATTCTACTTTCGGTACACAAACCTTCAAAGCAGTGTATGCTTACGATGATGGAACAGCAGAATTAGCTTATGGACCTAACGGAACCCAAGCGAGGTTAGCTTATAAGTTTGAGGCCTATGAAGCCGACTCGATTGTTGCGATACAAATACATTTTGTTCCAGCGGCTATAGATGTTTCCAACAAGTTGTTTTTGCTTACAATTTGGGGCGATGAGAACGGAGAACCCGGAGATGTACTTTATCAAGATGATTTCTTTAATCCGCGTCAGCCACAATACCAAATGTCGAATAATGGTTTTTACACGTATTACCTAGCCGATACGCAAAAAGTAGCTGTTGGAGAGGTTTTTTATGTAGGTTGGAGACAAATTGATAGTGACCGATTAAATGTTGGTTTAGATATGAATATTGCAAACAGTGATAAGATTTTCTATAGTTTGGATGGGGAGAATACCTGGGAAAACACAGGTTTCCAAGGGTCTGTAATGATGCGACCTATGTTTTCTACGAAATTAGATTATCAATTGTCTACCGATGAGGTAATGGCAGCTGAATCATTTGAATTTACACTCTATCCGAACCCTTCAAATGGTTGGGTGAATCTTAAAACGGACTATAGAAATGACTTCACGATAAGTGTATATGATTTAGGAGGAAGAGAACTTTTAACAAAATCAAATGCGCTATCCTTAGATTTAGCTAACTTTGAAGCCGGAATTTATTTGGTGAATATCTATGATGAAAATCACCAAGTATTGAAAACGGCAAAAATAGTTAAGAGGTGAGCGAAGAGATAGAAGACTTTAATTCTGAATCAGAAGAGTTATTTGAACATCATAAAGTAGTTGCAGATAAAGGGCAAGAGGTATTAAGAGTGGATAAATTCTTATTAGACCGTTTGCCAAATACTACGCGAAATAAAATTCAAACAGCTGCAAAGAATGGTAATATTCATGCCAATGGTAAAGCAGTGAAACAGAATTATAAGGTAAAGCCTGATGATGTAATCACGGTTGAATTTCCTTATCCTGTTCGAGAAATTGAATTGATTCCGGAAGATATTCCCCTAGATATTCATTACGAAGACGACACTTTATTGGTGGTTAATAAGCCCTCAGAAATGGTGGTGCACCCAGGATATGGAAATTATTCAGGAACCTTAGTGAATGCTTTGGTATATCACATCGATAATTTACCTGAGAAAACAGAGAATTATTACGGTAGACCAGGATTGGTTCACCGACTAGATAAGAACACAACGGGGTTAATGGTTATTGCTAAAACAGAGCAAGCCTTAACGCATCTTTCTAAGCAGTTTTTTGATAGAACCACAGAGCGTCGTTATCATGCTTTGGTTTGGGGAGATATCGAAGAAGATGGAACCATTACGGGGCACATCGGTCGTTCTTTAAAGAATAGAAAAGTGATGGATGTTTTTCCTGAGGGAGAACACGGTAAACATGCCGTTACACATTACAAGGTGATTAAGCGCTATGGTTATGTTACATTGGTAGAATGTAAATTAGAGACGGGGAGAACGCACCAAATTAGAGCGCACTTTAAATCTATCGGACATCCTTTGTTTAATGATAACGAATATGGAGGCGATAGAATTTTAAAGGGGACCACCTTTTCTAAATACAGACAGTTTGTAGAGAACTGTTTTGCTTTGTTGCCCGGACAAGCATTGCATGCAAAAACTTTAGGGTTTCAGCATCCCGTAAAAGATGAGTATAAACGTTTTGATTCCGATTTGCCAGCCAATTTTCAGGCGGTTTTGGATAAGTGGGAAGTGTATATGTCATCAAGGGAAGTGTAACCCTTTCAATCTAATACGTTAAATATCTAAATTAATTAAAGGAAGACTTTAGGGATCGGAAACTTTGTATTATTTTGTTTGCTTAAACCGATTAAAATTATTTTCTTTCGTAAAATTTTATAAAACCAATGTCGTACATGAGCTATAAATCACTACTTGTCGTTACGTTAACATTCTGTAGTCTCTCGCTTTTCGCGCAAAAAGGACCTATCAAGGATGCTAGAAAAGCATTCTCGGGAAGGAACTATGCAGTTGCTGCTTCAGAATGTGAGAAAGCATATGAAAAAATTCCTTACAAAGCTGGAAAGTCCAAGGAATACAAAGCAGAAATGGCATATTGCGTTGCAGAATCTTACCGCCTAACAGAGCAACATGAAGAAGCAAAAGAATGGTATGAGAGAGCAATAGATTTAGGATTTGCTAAAACAGAACCTAAAGTTCACTTTAACTATGGAGAGGCACACCGTTTTACGGGAGATTACGACAAGGCGAAGGAACAATACGAAGAGTATTTAGAATTAGTTCCTGGAGATAAGGCTGCTGAAGATGCTATTAAATCTTGTGAACAAGCTCCTATTACTGTAGCATTAGCCAAAAAGGTTACGATTAAAGCTGAAGATAAAATTAATGACAAAGCATCAGACATGTGTTTGGTGATTGCTGATAGAAGAGGTGATAAAATCATGTTTGCTTCAGCAAGAGCAGAGGCATTAGGAAAAGATGTTGATCCACGTTCTGGTGAGAAATACTTCGATGTATTTTACGCTGAATTAGATAGAAATGGAAACTACAGAGAGGTAACTCCAGTAGAAGATGATAGCATCAATACAGAGCACCACGAAGGACCTGTTGCTTTTGATGGTCGTTACAAACAAATGTTCTTAACAAGATGTTACAACCCAGATGATAACTTCTTTGGTTGTGATATTTACGTATCTCAATTGAAAGGTAGATCTTGGGATATTCCAGAAAAAATTAACTTAAAACCAAACGATACAGTATCTGTAGGTCACCCATGTCCTTCAGAAGATGGAAGATTCTTAATCTTTGCTTCTGATATGCCAGGTGGTTTTGGAGGAAAAGATTTATGGTACACAGAGTACGATAGAAGATCTGATTCTTGGTCTGATCCTAAAAACATGGGACCAGAAATTAATACAGCGCAAGACGAGTTATTCCCAACTTTCGGACTAAACGGTGAGTTGTACTTCGCTTCATCAGGACACGTTGGATTAGGTGGATTAGATATTTTTGTTGCCAAAAGAATTGGAACAGAATACAAATGGGCAGCTCCAGAAAACATGGGATACCCATTCAACTCTAAAGACAATGATTTCCACTTAACACAGGTGGATGAGAAAACAGGTTACTTTACTTCGGATAGAAAGAAAGGTTCATACGCTACAAATATTTACTCTTACGAAATTCCACCGAACTTATTTACATTGAAAGTTGTAGTAAGTAAATTAGGTTCTTCTGAAAAAGTAAATGGTGCTTCTGTTGAAGTAACAACTGCTGAAGGAACCTTTACAGGAGTTACCAATGAAAGTGGTATGGTTTACTGGGAGAAGAAACCAAATGGAGATCGTTACATTGGAGAAGAAGGTGAGTTTAAAGTGAAATTGTTGCCTTTGGAAGGATACCACGATAACAGACAGATGGTAGAGTTCACAACAAAAGGATTGGCGGATAACCAAGATTTCTACTTTGCAATGAACATGGTGCCTAAAACACCAATTCGTTTACCAGAGGTACGATACAGATTGGGTAGTGCTGAATTGATGGTAATTGAAGATTCGATCAACTCTAAGGATTCATTGAACTTTGTTTACGATATGTTAGAGGAATACCCAGGAATGGTTATCCGATTAGTATCACACACCGATTCACGTGGTAGTGCTTCTGCCAATGAGAAGTTAGCACAACGAAGAGCACAATCTTGTGTGGATTACTTAGTAAATGAAAAAGGTGTTCCAAGAGAAAGATTAGTTCCAGAGGGTCGTGGAGAAAACGAACCGAGAACAGTTTACTTGGTAGACGGAAAATATGTGGTAGATAAACCAGATATGGGAACAGTTTACGAAGAAATTCTTTTGACTGAATCTTACATCAATAAGTTTAAAAAGTCAGACCCAGAGTTGTTTGAGAAATTACACCAATTTAACCGTAGAACGGAAGGAGAGGTTGTAAGTATGGACTTTGTTGCATCAGGTTCAACGCAAGGACAACAATAAGGTTTTAAAAATATGTTTAATCCCGATGGTGAAAGCCGTCGGGATTTTTTGATTTATAAAAGTCGGACTCGCTCAGATAAATTATAATAGTTATCTTTGCCGTCCAAGAATTATTATGGCAGATACTAGATATAACTTAAGAGGCGTTTCCGCTGGAAAAGAGGATGTTCACAACGCAATCAAGAATGTTGATAAAGGATTGTTTCCGAAAGCATTTTGTAAAATAGTTCCAGATCACTTAACAGGTGATGAAGACTACTGTGTAGTTATGCACGCTGATGGTGCAGGTACAAAATCTTCTTTGGCCTACATGTACTGGAAAGAAACGGGTGATTTATCCGTATGGAAAGGTATTGCTCAAGATGCATTGATCATGAATATTGATGATTTATTGTGTGTGGGAGCTACAGATAATATCCTTTTATCAAGTACAATTGGTAGAAACAAAAATCTAGTTAACGGTGATGTTATTGCCGAAATAATTAATGGTACTGAAGAGTTGTTGTCTGATTTAAGAGAGCAAGGAATTGGTATCTTCTCTACAGGTGGTGAAACTGCCGATGTGGGAGATTTAGTGAGAACGATTATTGTTGACTCAACGGTTGTAGCTAGAATGAAACGTGAAGATGTTGTTTCTAACCACAACATTAAAGGAGGAAATGTAATTGTTGGACTTTCTTCATTTGGTCAGGCTTCTTACGAAAAAGAGTACAATGGTGGTATGGGAAGTAACGGATTAACTTCTGCCCGTCACGATGTATTTAAGCACGACTTAGCAACGAAATTCCCAGAGAGTTTTGACCCAGCTGTACAAGATGATTTAGTGTATTCTGGATCTTACGGATTAACAGATAAGATTGATGGTGTTCCTGTAGATGCAGGTAAAATGGTATTATCTCCAACACGTACTTATGCACCTATCATCAAGAAAATATTAGACAAACACAGAGCAGATATCGCAGGTATGGTTCACTGTAGTGGTGGTGCACAAACAAAAGTGCTTCACTTTGTGGATAACGTTCACGTGATTAAAGATAACATGTTCCCTATTCCTCCATTATTTGATGTGATTCAAAAAGAATCAGGTACAGAATGGAAGGAAATGTACAAAGTATTTAATATGGGACACAGAATGGAAATTTACGTTCCAGAAGAAATCGCTGCTTCAATTATAGAAATTTCTAAATCTTTCAATGTAGATGCTCAGATTGTAGGTAGAGTAGAAGAACATGAAGGAAAGAAATTAACGATTCAGTCTCCATACGGAGAGTTTATTTACGACAAATAATGGAAGATTTACTAGGTAAATTAGAAGATATAAATTACCGCTTTGAAGAGGTTGGACGTTTGATCGTCGATCCAGACATCATTGCGGATATGAAACGCTACGTTAAATTGAACAAGGAGTATAAAGACCTTGAAGAGATTGTTGTAGCGTATAAAAAATACAAGAACATTTTAGATAACATTGCTTCTTCTAAAGAGCTTCTAGAAATGGAAGATGATGAAGAGATGAAGGAAATGGCTAAAATGGAATTGCACGAATTGGAATCGCAAAAACCAGAACTTGAGGAAGAGTTGAAGGTGTTGTTAATTCCAAAAGACCCTGAAGACGATAAAAACGTTATTGTTGAATTACGTGCCGGTACCGGAGGTGATGAAGCGTGTATCTTCGTGGAAGACGTGTTTAGAATGTATAGCATGTACTTCAAAAATAGAGGATGGAAGGTAGAGGTATTGAACTCGAATGAGGGAGGTACTAAAGGATACAAAGAAATCTCTATGAATGTTGAAGGTGAAGGTGTATACGGAACTATGAAATTCGAATCAGGAGTTCACCGTGTACAACGTGTGCCAGAAACAGAATCACAAGGTCGTGTGCATACTTCTGCAATTACTGTTGCTGTGTTACCAGAAGCAGAAGAAGTGGATGTTGAATTGAACATGTCTGATGTGAAAAGAGATACCTTTAGAGCATCAGGTGCGGGTGGACAGCACGTTAACAAGACGGAGTCTGCCATTCGTTTAACACACATTCCAACAGGTATTGTAGTGGAGTGTCAAGACGGACGTTCACAGCACAAAAACTTGGAGAAAGCAATCTCTGTTTTGCGTTCAAGAATGTACACACAGGAATTAGAGAAGAAAAATGCTGAGCGTGCTGAGCAAAGAAAATCTTTGGTTTCTACGGGAGATAGATCTGCAAAAATCAGAACTTACAACTACCCGCAAGGTCGTGTTACAGATCACCGTATCAATAAAACAATGTATAACCTTTCTAACTTCATTAACGGAGATATTCAAGAAATGATTGATGCCTTGAAAGTAGCCGAGAATGCGGAGAAGATGAAAGGAGAAACTGCATAAGCATGAAGAAGGAAGAGTTAGTTGCTGAAATCAAAAGAAAACAGTCCTTCTTATGTGTAGGGTTGGATACGGATTTAAATAAAATTCCAAAGCATTTGTTAGACACAGAAGATCCAATCTTTGAGTTCAACAAGCAAATCATAGATGCTACCAAAGATTATTGTGTAGCTTATAAACCCAACATCGCGTTTTACGAATGTTTGGGTAAAAAAGGATGGGAAGCTTTAGAGAAGACCATGGATTATATTCCTGATAATATCTTTACAATTGCAGATGCAAAAAGAGGAGATATAGGAAATACTTCTAGCTATTATGCCAAAACTTTCTTTGAATATTTGAATTTTGATTCAGTTACAGTAGCACCTTACATGGGAGAAGATTCTGTAACGCCATTCTTGCAATTTGAAGACAAGTGGGTAATCGTGTTAGCCTTAACGTCTAATGCTGGAGCGCTGGACTTCCAATTTGTGAAAGATGCGCAAGGTGAGGAGTTGTATAAAAAGGTGTTGCGTAAAACTTCAGAATGGGGAACGCCAGAAAACCTAATGTATGTAGTTGGAGCAACGCGAGCTGAGGGTATTGGTGAAGTTAGAAAAACTGTTCCCAATAACTTCTTTTTAGTTCCAGGTGTTGGAGCGCAAGGAGGAAGCTTAGAAGATGTTGCGCAGTATGGATTCAATGATGATTGTGGTTTGTTGGTAAACTCATCTAGAGGCATTATTTATGCCGGACAAGGTGAAGACTTTGCTCAAAAATCTGCTGAAGCAGCTCATGCGATTCAACAGGATATGCACAAGATTTTAAAGGCCAAAGGCTGGTAAGAAAAAGATAATTACGAAAAAGGCGAGTAAGTACACTCGCCTTTTTTTTGTGTCCAATTTTTTTAGCTATTTGCTTTTTCGTATCTTCTACCTTCAACCTAATCATTATGAAAGAACAGTACCTACACTACCTGTGGGAGTCTAAACGACTTCCGCTACAAAAGCTGACCCTTGTTGATGGTGGACCCCTGATAATATTAGATTTCGGAAAATTAAATCACGATACAGGTCCCGATATTTTCAATGCAAAATTGTATTTGGAAGAATTGACGTGGTCTGGCAATGTTGAAATGCATGTGAATTCCTCAGATTGGTATAAGCACGGACATCAAAATGACCCTAGTTACGATAATGTAGTCCTCCATGTCGTTTACAATTACGACGAAGCGGTATTTGTAAAAGGTAGAGAACTTCCAACACTAGAATTGAAAGATGTTTTAGATCTAGAGCATTACAAAAATTACCAGCACGTATTTAAAAAGGATGAAAATTTGCCCTGCCAAAAAGAATTAGAGAATAACAAGCTCTTGGTGTTTCAACAAGTAAGTGTAGCTTTTGCACATCGGTTTAATCGAAAAATAGAGGAGTTAAAAAGTGTGTTTAAGCTCGCTAAGAACGATTATAAACAAGTTTTGCATTATTTGTTATTTCAAAGTTTTGGAGGAAGGGTAAATAAATTACCTTTTCAACAGTTGGCACAGTTGCTACCCTATCAACTTCTTTTAAGAGAAGCATGGGATATACAAAGGCTGGAAGCAGTAATGCTCGGAGCAGCTGGGTTACTTCAAGAAGCGAATAATCATCCATACACAGATGAGTTGAAAAAGCATTGGCATTTTTTACAAAAGAAGTACGGGATTGCTATGATGGATGCTAGTGCTTGGCGTTTTAGTGGGGTTAGGCCAAGTAGTTTTCCTAATTTAAAAATTATTCAACTCGCGCATTTTATTGTGCAATGGAAGTATGAAGTAGTCCCTTTTCAAGCCAATAATTTAGAGGTGTTACGTCGAAAGTTTAACGATAACATTTCTGCTTTTTGGGAATATCACTATTCCTTTAAATCTACCACCCTTAAAAAACACGAAACTCAACTTAGTGAAAAAGCTCAGAATATAATTTTTATCAATGCTTTTGCCTTGTTCTTTTGGTTTCGGGGTAAACAAAAAGGCAATGATGGTGACCTGCAGCTTGCTATGGATATCCTTTTAAGTTTGCCCCCTGAAGAAAATACTATCCTCGATAAATGGCAGAAAAGAGGGGTAGACATGGAGAATGCCTTTGATACACAAGCGCTTTTAGAACAAAATCAGTTTTTTTGTTCGGATAGGAAGTGTCTTCACTGTAAAATTGGTAATTTTATCCTATCAAATAAAGCATGAGAACAATACAGAAAATAGTTTTGTTTTTTGAAATACGCTCTTTCGGCGTATGTGCCTGGTGGGCCAAAAAACTTAGGTTAAGAACCGAACACGTTAGAAGATTTTTTATCTATATTTCTTTTATTGGTTTGGGCTCTCCATTATTGTTGTATCTTGTTATGGGTTGGCTCTTAGAACACAAGCATACCTTGCGACTAAGCTCTAAACCGAGATCAATTTGGGAACTGTAAATGTTTAAAGCGTACCGTAAGTTATATTATCGACTATTCTATAGTATTACACTTATAATAGGGTGTATACTCATTGGTATTTTGGGTTTTGTGGGCTTAGAAGGGTATGATACCCTTGATGCCTTTTACATGACGATGATTACCATTTCAACCGTAGGTTTTGGAGAAGTTCAATCCTTATCTCCTAACGGTAAAATATTTACATCTTTTCTAATTGTTATGAGCTTGGGTACTTTCGCCTATGCAATAACCTCCTTATCTTCTTACTTATTTGGGGGAGAATTTAGAAAATTAAGAAAAACCATCATGGAAAAACGTAAAATTGATGCCCTGAAAAATCACGTGGTTATATGTGGTTTTGGTCGTGTAGGTAGACAAGTAGCAGAAGATTTTGCACGAACAAAGCAAAGTTTCGTGGTTGTAGAATTAGACCCTGCTCGCGTTGAGAAATATGAGAGTGATGAAAATTATAATTTCGTCGTAGGTGATGCCACTGTAGATGAAAATTTGGTGAATGCGAATTTAGAGAATGCAAAAGCCATCATTACTTGTATGCCCTCTGATGCCAACAACGTATATGTGGTGTTGGCGGCCCGTGAAATGAGTAAGAAAGTTCAGATTATTGCGCGTGCATCAAAAAATGAAACCTATAACAAATTAAAAATCGCTGGTGCCAATTCTGTGATCATGCCCGATTCAGTGGGAGGATCACATATGGCTTCTTTGGTGGTGAGGCCTGATGTCATGGAGTTCATCGATGAAATAATAATTTCTTCTGATTACACACCTAATATCGTGGCCTTGAACTATGATAGCTTACCCTTGAAATTTAAAGATCAAAAATTAGAGGTATTTATAAACGCTCAAATTTCTGGTTGTTCTGTAGTTGGGATAAAAGAAGACGATGGAGATTATCAAATTAATCCTTCTGGAGATACATTGATAACAAAAGGGAGCAAGATTTTGTTGTTAGGAGATAAGCAGCAAATAGATAATTTGAGGAAATACTTTGAAGTAGATGCGTAAAATATTAGTTACAGGAGCCAATGGTTTATTAGGCCAGAAAATCATCAACCAATTAGAAAAAAACGGACAAGAATATATTGCAACAGGAAGGGGAGAGAATAGAAACCCTAACTGTCCGGCTGACAAATACGTCAGTTTAGATATTACTATTCCTTCAGAAGTTGAAGCTTGTTTTCAAAAATTAAAACCTACACATATTATAAATACTGCGGCCATGACCAATGTGGATGCATGTGAAGATGATGTTGAGGGTTGTGAATTGTTGAATGTGAAAGCAGTTGAGATTCTATGGAAAGAAGCGAAGCGAATCAATGCCCATCTTCAGTTGCTCTCAACTGATTTTGTTTTTGATGGAAAACAAGGAGATTACAAAGAAACCGATGAACCGAATCCTTTAAGTGTTTATGGAAAATCTAAATTAGATGCTGAGCATATACTAACCAATGACGAAAATACCAATTGGTCCATCGTGAGAACGATAATTATTTTAGGTAAAACTCCTGGTATGAGTAGGTCTAATATCCTATTATGGGCAAAAGGTGCATTGGAAAAAGGAGATGCTCTTACTATTGTAGACGACCAATTTAGAGCCCCAACATGGGCCGATGATTTAGCTTGGGCCTGTATTCGTATTGTGGAATTGGGTAAAAGAGGAATTTATCATATTTGTGGACCAGAAACGCTGAGTATTCTGGAAATTGTAAATAGAGTAGGAAAGTATTATGGATTGAATACAGATTTAATTCAACCTATAAAATCGGAGAGTTTGAATCAAAAAGCGAAGCGTCCACCTAAAACGGGATTTGATTTATCCAAGGCGAAAAATGATCTCGGTTATGCTCCTAAAACCTTGGAGGAGATACTCGAACGTTTATAATTCTTTCGAAAGCAATAAATATTTCTATTTTTGAAGAAATCAAGCAAAAACTTTATGAAAAAAATACTTACGTTTTTATTTATTACGACGGCATTTCTAACATTTTCACAAGAGACATTACAAGTAGATTTAAAAGTTCAAGATTTTGAGGATAAGATAGACGATGTTACCGCGGAGGTAATCGTGAAAGGTGGGGTGAAACCTTACCGTTATATCTGGTCTGAAGAAGGAGTTAACATTTACACCAGGGTGGCAACAGGTTTGTCAGAAGGTGATACTATAAAGGTTACCGTTGTAGATGCAGCCAATAATTCAGTTACAAGGAAAGGTATAGTAGACGCGGAAAGTATTCCAGAGCATTTTAATAATGCCATGAAGCCTGCGGTAGCTTTTATGCAAAGCATACTGTTTCACGAAATTTTTGCGGATACTGTTAAGGTGCCAAATAATGTACTGAAAGCACCCTTCGCCCTTGATGAATCAAAGAAAGATTACTTTGTAAAAGAGTGGTTAGTAGAGGATGGAGCGAAAGTAAAACATCAACAAGCTATTGCCATCTTACAGGATGGAGAAAATGAATTTCCTTTTTTCGCAGTTGGATCTGGAGTTTTAGAAATAAAAGCAAAGGCAGGTGAGCAAGTTCACTTCATCAATAAAAGAGGGAATAGATCAGATAAAGTTATTGGGGTAATAGACTATCCTGAAAGACAACCCTTCTACAGTAAAAACTTAAGCACTAAGACACAAGGATTCCCATTAATTGTATTGTGGTTAGTACTCGGAGCTTTGTTCTTTACAATTAGAATGAAGTTTATCAACTTTAGAGGTCCGAAACACGCCATTGAATTAGTACAGGGTAAATATGATGATCCAAATGGTCATCACGGTGAGGTGTCTCACTTCCAAGCATTGGTTACTGCTTTATCTGCAACTGTAGGTTTAGGAAATATTGCAGGGGTTGCTATCGCTATCTCTATGGGTGGACCAGGTGCAACTTTCTGGATGATCTTAGCTGGTTTATTAGGTATGGCCTCTAAGTTTGTAGAATGTACTTTAGGTGTGAAATACAGACACCAAAAAGAAGACGGTGAAGTATTTGGTGGACCAATGTACTACTTGTCAAAAGGTTTGGCTAAAAAAGGACCATTCTTTGCTCAGTTAGGTAAAGTGTTGGCATTGATTTTTGCTATCTTATGTGTAGGTGGTTCTTTAGGTGGAGGAAATATGTTCCAAGCCAATCAAGCCTTTAACCAATTATCTCAGCTTCCAGGTTTGGAAGGATTCTCATCTTATGGTTTCTACTTCGGTATAGTAATGGCTATTTTGGTTGGAGTTGTAATCGTAGGTGGTATTAAGAGTATTGCCAAGGTTACAGATAAAATTGTACCTACTATGGTAGGGATATATGTTGTTAGTGCTTTGGTGATTATTGGATTTAACTACGATAATTTAGGATTTGGTTTTAAAACTATTTTCAATGGAGCATTTAGTCCAGACGCCATATATGGTGGATTTATTGGAGTATTGATTTTAGGTTTCCAAAGAGCAGCATTCTCGAATGAAGCAGGTGTTGGATCTTCTGCAATTGCTCACTCTGCGGCCATTACAGATGAACCTATCTCAGAAGGTATTGTTGCCTTGTTAGAGCCGTTTATTGATACCGTGGTTGTTTGTACCATGACTGCTTTGGTAATCA
>NZ_JAWWCF010000077.1:0-12377 GCF_033720595.1 Lishizhenia sp.
ATGCTGTAATGTTCGTGTATATGAACTCCCAATAATTTCGAGAAATTTGAAGGATTTGATAGATTGATTTAAAAATTTAAACGCAAACTTTCAGTTCGCTATTTAAAGATTTAAGGAACTACATGGAGTAAAATCAGCATACAGTTTGAGTATTGGTCCGTGGTTTCAACTTCTACATAGGTTACTACAAGGTTCACAAAGGCTCTACTTAATATTTCCCAATCTTTTTTAAACTTTAATTTTTGAATTCATTTTTGGCCTTGAAAACAATTCTTATTAAAACAAGAATAAGCGCCGGGAAGTGAACCCAGTGTTTGAACCCAGCTTTCAGATTTTTAGCAGAAAAATCTGCTAAAAGCGTTTGTGAGTTTGGGGTGAACGACCAAAGCGTTTCGTAGCTTTTAAAAGACTTGTTTTCCAGCCTAGCGTTTTCTTTGGTTCGTTTCTTTTTGGCAATGCAAAATAAATGAACAGAACCCAAACTTCGAAGTCAAAAACCAAAAATCAATATTGAGTAGTTCAGGAACTTCAGAAGCACAGAATACTTGAATCTAAAATTAAATGCCCACTAGCATTCGTGAGGATTTAGAGAGTCGATATTTATAAGTACCTAAATTCAAACAACATCACAAACTTCTCATTATGCGGGTCAACTATTCAATGATGTCCCAACAATAAAATAGGACCTCCCTTTTTTTTACTTTATATAAACAAATTTTTACACGGACTCTAAGACTGTATAAGTCCATAGATTAATTCTTCCCTCTTAATTCTTAATTCTCAATTAAGCTTCCTATTTTTGCAGCACTAAATAGAATCAAATGTATAGATCACATACTTGCGGTGAATTAAGAATAGATAACGTTGGACAAGAAGTAACCTTAAGTGGTTGGGTGCAACGTTCGAGAGAACTAGGAGGATTAACATTTATAGATGTTAGAGACCGTTACGGAATTACACAAATCACTTTAAATAGTGACGACAATGCCGACTTAGCTGCGCAAGCTAGAAAAATTGGTCGTGAATTCGTAGTTCAAATCAAAGGAACTGTTAAGGAGAGATCTAGCAAAAACAAGAATATTCCAACTGGAGAAATCGAAATCATTGCTTCAGCAATAAATATCCTAAACGCTTCTAAAACTCCACCCTTCACAATTGAAGATGACACAGACGGTGGTGAAGAATTGAGAGCGAAATACCGTTACTTAGATTTACGTAGAAATGTGGTTAAAGAAAAATTAGCCTTACGTAACAAAGTGGCATTAGAAACGCGTAAGTTTTTAGATACAGAAGAATTTATTGATGTTGAAACTCCTTATTTAATTAAATCTACTCCAGAAGGAGCACGTGATTTCGTTGTTCCAAGTAGAATGAATGAAGGAGAATTCTACGCCCTTCCACAATCACCTCAAACGTTTAAGCAATTATTGATGGTTTCTGGTTATGACCGTTACTACCAAATTGTAAAATGTTTTAGAGATGAGGATTTAAGAGCTGACCGTCAACCAGAGTTTACACAAATAGACTGTGAAATGTCTTTCGTTGATCAGGAAGATGTATTGAACACTTTCGAAAAAATGGTTCAACACCTATTCAAAACTTGCAGAAACGTTGAATTAGATAAAGCTTTCCCTCGCATGACTTATGCAGAAGCGATGGAAAAATACGGCTCTGATAAACCAGACATTCGTTTTGGAATGGAGTTCGTTAACTTGAACGATGTTGCCCAAAACAAAGGATTCAAGGTTTTTGATGATGCGGAAGTAGTATTGGCCATCAACGCTGAACAATGTTCCGTTTACACAAGAAAACAATTGGATGCCTTAACAAAGTGGGTACAACGTCCACAAATTGGTGCAAAAGGAATGGTTTACGTTAAATGTAACGAAGATGGATCGTTCAAATCATCTGTAGATAAATTCTATTCGCAAGAAGATTTAAAAGCATGGGCAGATAAAGCCAATGCAAAACCGGGTGACTTATTGTTAGTATTATCTGGAGATTTACATACAACGCGCAATCAAATGAATGAATTGCGTTTACATATGGGAGATGAATTAGGATTGAGAAACCCTAATGTTTTCAAACCATTATGGGTTGTTGATTTTCCATTGTTAGAGTGGGACGAAGAAAGTGGTCGTTACCATGCAATGCACCACCCTTTCACTTCTCCAAAACAAGAGGATATTGCCTTAATTGAAACAGATCCTGGAAAAGTTAGAGCAAATGCATACGATTTAGCCATGAATGGTGTTGAATTAGGAGGAGGATCTATTCGTATCCACGATAGAGACTTACAAGCTAAAATGTTCGATCTGTTAGGATTCTCTAAAGAAGAAGCAGAAGAACAATTTGGATTCTTAATGAGCGCCTTCGAATACGGAGCTCCACCACACGGAGGATTGGCATTTGGATTAGATAGATTGGTAGCTACTATGGGTGGTTCGTCTTCTATCCGCGATTACATCGCCTTCCCAAAAAACAACAACGGAAGAGATGTTATGATTGATGCACCAGCTGCATTGAACGAAGAACAATTAACAGAATTAAACTTGGCCTTGAATATTCAAGCCGCTGAGTAAGTAATTTCTATAGATACTTTTGAAAAGGTCGACCTTAGGGTTGGCCTTTTTTGCTTTGAGGGTTTGAGGTTTGAGCCTTGTAACCTTAGTGAAATTAATGATTTGAACTTTTGACGAAATGGCTTATTTGATGGATTTGATTTAAAAATTTAACCACGGACTTTCAGTTCGCTATTTAAAGATTTAAAGAACAGCATGGTGTAAAGTCAGTACACCATTTGAGTTTTGAGCAAGAAAAGAGTCCATGGTTTTAACTACAACTTCCACATAGGTGACCAAAGGGATTCACAATGCCTCTACTCAAACCGTCCATATTCTCCTTGAATTTTGACATTGTATTTTCTTCGGCCTTGTAAATGAAACTTGATTTTTCAAAATGAAAGCTTAGAGAGTTCGTTTAGCTCGATAGAGATCCAACGAACGAACTTTGTTTTCATGAAGAAAAAGGAAGTTTTAGTTACACAGCCTAGCGTTTTCTTTGGTTCGTTTCTTTTGGGCAATGCAAAAGAAATGAACAAAACCAAAGCTACGAAGTAAGGTCCAAAAAATAGAGTCTTTAAATATCAAAATACACGAACTTACTTTCCCTCTCCCTTTCTTCCAAATTATCCATAACTTTGACCCCATGAGTATACAAGCAATTAAAGCCCTGCATATCATTTTTGTGATTTCATGGTTTGCCGGACTGTTCTACATTGTCCGTTTGTTCATTTATCATGCGGAAGCACAATTAAAAGCTTCACCCGAGAAAGAAATCATTTCCAATCAACTTAAGCTCATGCAGCGCAAGCTATGGTATATCATTACCATACCAGCTATGATCTTAACAATCTGCTTTGGAGTATGGCTCTTTATTGAACAACCCTTTTTATTGAAAGCCGGTTGGATGCATGTAAAACTAACCTTACTTGTTTTATTGATTGCTTATAACCTTATATGTCATCGCATTTTTAAAAAATTTCAAAGGGATGACATTAAATGGAGTTCTACTCAACTGCGTTTTTGGAACGAATTAGCTACTTTATTTATGGTAGCCATTGTGTTTGTTGTCATGCAAAAAAATGCCACAAACTGGGTATATGCTACACTCGGCTTCTTCGGTGTAGCCATAGGACTAATGATAGCGATAAAATTGTATAAAAAATTCAGAAAATCTTAAGATGTACATAGATACACATACACATTTGTTTTCAGAGAAATTCGAAGGTGAATACGAAGCAGTTATTCAAAGAGCATTAGATGCAGGTGTTGATAAGCTGTTGCTACCAAACATAGATTTGGATACGGTGAATGCCATGAATGCTTTGGAAGAAAAGTACCCCAACAATTGTTTCAGTATGATGGGACTACATCCTTCTAACGTTACAGAAGATGTAGACCACCAATTGGATTTGGTAAAAAAAGAACTTTACTCAAGACCCTACATTGCTGTGGGAGAAATAGGTATTGATTTGTACTGGGATAAAACTTTATTGGCACAACAACAAAAAGCTTTTGAACAACAACTACTTTGGGCAAAAGAATTGAATCTTCCCATAGTAATTCATGCCAGAGAATCTTTTGATGAGATTTTTGAAATCGTTGATAAGCATAACGACGAAAACCTAACAGGTGTTTTTCATTGTTTCACAGGTACGGTGGAGCAAGCTCAAAAAATCATTGCATACGGCGGATTCAAAATGGGTATTGGGGGTGTTGTTACTTTTAAGAAGGCGGGATTAGACAAAGTGGTTAAAGAAATTCCACTTGAACATTTGGTCTTAGAAACAGACGCTCCATATTTAGCACCCTCACCGAATAGAGGTAAAAGAAATGAAAGCGCTTACATTCCTTTCATTGCAGATAAATTATCAGACATATTTGAAATGCCCGTAGAAGAAATTGCTGCCATTACTACAAAAAATGCAGAACAGGTATTTCCAAAAATCATAAAAGCGTAAAACAGAATAGGTTTATGGAGAATGCAAAGGTATTATTGATCTACACAGGGGGTACGATTGGAATGATGAAAGACAACATCACAGGTGAATTGCGCGCCTTTGATTTTGAACACCTCAATGCCCAAGTTCCAGAATTGGACAGACTAAATGTAGATCTATCTTCTATATCGTTTGACGACCCTATTGATTCTTCTGACATGCACCCCAAAGATTGGGCACGCATTGCTCGTCAGATAGAGTTGAACTATAATGACTACGACGGATTTGTTGTATTGCACGGTTCGGATACAATGGCCTTTACTGCCTCAGGATTAAGTTTCATGCTTCAAGGTTTACGAAAACCTGTCATCTTAACGGGGTCTCAATTACCCATTGGAACGATTAGAACGGACGGTAAAGAAAACCTTATCACCTCCATAGAGATTGCTGCAAGCAAAGACGACAACGGAATGCCATTGATTCAAGAGGTAGCCATCTATTTTGAATACTCCCTATACAGAGGAAATAGAACCACGAAAGTCTCTGCCAAGCATTTTGAAGCCTTTCAATCCCCCAATTATCAAGAATTGGCAATAGCTGGAGTTGATATCAATTATCACTACCCTAATTTATATAGAACAAGCCTACAGGACTTGGAATTATTTACAGCCTTTGAAGAAGACATCGCACTTTTAAAACTGTATCCCGGCATTCATATGAAAATGTATGAAGGACTTTTCGATCCAAAACATACCAAAGCCATCGTTTTAGAAACATTTGGTGCGGGAAATGCACCACACAATAAACAATTACAAGACTTAATCACAAAATTCACCACCTCGGGCGGAATAATACTTAATATTACACAATGTGCGTCTGGTTCTGTGCAACAAGGTTTGTACGAAAGCAGTTCCTTTTTCAATAAAGCAGGTGTAGTAAATGGGAAAGATTTAACAACAGAATCTGCATTAGCTAAATTGATGTATGTATTAGGAAGATACAGCTCTAAGGATGAGTGTATTGCCGCACTAAAGCGTGATATTGTTGGGGAAATGCAAGCATAGTGTTAACCTTTTGGTAATCTAGGCCCTTAATGCTTGTTGCAATTTTTTTGTACATTAGCGCTCTAATTTTGACAGGAATTTGAGGAGAGGTGCAGGAGTGGCTGAACTGGCTCGCCTGGAAAGCGAGTGTTCCGATTGTATCGGAACCGAGGGTTCGAATCCCTCTCTCTCCGCAGCGAACTGTCAGAATTTTATTAATTTAGGCATAATTATAAACTAGGAATACGATTAAAATTAATCTTTGAGAACATGAAAAAAGTAATAAGTTCTTTGATGATCGCCGGAATGATGACTTTCGGATTTGTTAACGGAGCATTAGCTCAAGATGGCGATTCTACAGAAGCAGTTGAAGCAACAACAACAGAAATGGCTAACGAAGCTGATTCTATAAAAGAAGAAGCTAGTCCGGTTGCAGAAGCAATTGAAACAGAAACTGAAGCTCCCGCAGAAGCAGGAATGGCTGAAGAAAAAGCACCATTAAACTTTACTGGTACTTTAAAGCAAAAGTTCATCGAAGGTGATCCATTCTGGATGTCTTTCGTATTGATCTGTTTAGTAATTGGTATGGCTTTATGTATTGAGCGTATCGTATACTTAAACTTAGCATCAATCAACACAAACAAATTCTTAGAAGATGTTGAAGCTGCCTTATCTCAAGGTGGAGTTGCTCAAGCTAAAGAATTGTGTAGAAACACAAGAGGACCTATCGCGTCTATCTTCTACCAAGGTTTAGATAGAGCTGACGAAGGAATCGAAATGGTTGAAAAATCAGTAGTTTCTTACGGTGGTGTTCAGATGGGACAATTAGAAAAAGGAGTTTCTTGGATTTCTTTATTCATCGCTTTGGCACCAATGTTAGGGTTCATGGGTACGGTAATCGGTATGATCTTCGCCTTCGATAAAATCGTTGAGGATGGTCAGGTATCTCCAACTACAGTAGCAGCAGGTATTAAAGTAGCCTTATTGACTACAGTATTCGGTTTGATCGCAGCGATCTTCTTACAAATTTTCTACAACTACATCGTATCTAAAATTGACGGTTTAGTGAATGAAATGGAAAATGCATCTATCTCTTTAGTAGACATGATGTTGAAGTACAAAATTACTTCTAAGTAAGAGAGCACGAGTTACGAACTATTAAATCCATCTTATAATGGAAAATAAAACAACGAACATCATAGGGATGGCTATTAAATTAGCGATTATCGTCCCTATATTAATCTTAGGACTATCGGTTATGTTCTCAGGCGTTCACGTTGAGAACAGTGCACCAGAGGTAGTCGAAGAGTTTAGAGAAGGAGGTTTATTAACGTCTACAACTATGTTTAGCTTCGTTGCTATCGGGTTATGTGCGTTTTTAGTATTGGCTTTCTTCGTAGTATTATTGGTTACACAACCTAAAAAGGCAATCAAGTCTATCTTAGGAATCATTTTAGTAGGTGTCCTTTACGTTATCCTTAACGCAATTGGAACTGCAGACACAAATGAATCTTTAAGATTAGCTGAAGATGTACAAGTTGAACAAAATGTTATCGACTCTTCTACAGCAGGTATTTGGACAGCAGCAATTACTTTAATTGTTGGTATTGCAGCTATCTTATTAGGACCAGTTATCAATTTAGTAAGAAAAAATTAAGAATATGTCTAAGCGAGAAATACCGGAAATAAATGCTGGATCGATGGCAGATATCGCGTTCTTGCTTTTGATTTTCTTCTTGGTTACCACTACAATGGACAAAGACGCGGGATACTTAAGACAGATCCCAAAGAAGTTGGACATTGAAATGGAAAAACCACCCAAAGTTGAAGAGAAAAACATCTACGAGATTAAGATTAACGACAGACAGGAAATGTTTGTACGTGATTCTATCTTACCTGTAGAGGAAATCGACAACTTGCACCGTCGTATTAAGCACTTCTTCCTTGCGAACAGAGGAAAAGGAGCTGGTGAGCGTAAATTAAACTACCCTTACTATGCGAACATTACTAAAGCGGTTATTGACGGTGGTTTAGCACAGGTGAATGCAGAGATAGAGCGTATTGAAGCAGAAATGGAAAGAGATCCATCAGATTACTGGGGTCAGTACTATGAACTTCAAATGAACAAACTTTCTGAGTGGGAGAAAAAACAAAGAGCTTTTGATCTTTACAGTGAAAGTGGAGCGACTATCATGCCTGAGATAGCAAGAGAAGCACACATTAGAATTGTTCCTCAAATTGGAACGGATTACAGTGCATTTATTGCGATTCAATCAGAAATTCAACGTGCGATTACAGAGATGAGAGATGAAGAAAGTATGAAGCTTTTCAACATCAAATTCTCTACAATGGAGAAATTCTACGAGCAGAACAAGAATGAAGACATGCCAACTATTCTTCCTTTATATAAAGAAAGAATTGAATTGTTGAAAATTCTTTTCCCAGAGAAAATCATTGAAGTTGCACCAAAAAATTAAACGATATGTCAAAGTTTAAAAAGAACGAAGGTAAGTCAGCACCAGCAATTAATACTTCATCATTACCTGATATCGTATTTATGTTGTTGTTCTTCTTCATGGTAGCAACAACTACTAAGGATATCGATCCGATGGTACGTATTAACAATGCTACTGGAGTTGGACTTACTGATTTAACACCCTACAAACAAAGAAGTGAAGTTGACTTCGTTTACTTAGGTAAACCAATCGTTGGAGACGCTTCTAAATTTGACAAAGGTGTTGCCGTTCAGTACGATGGTATTTTAGGGAATATTGATAAGATTGACGAATGGAAATCTGACAAATACTCTCAAAAACCAAAAGGTTTTGCTACTCCTAAAGAAAAAGTAGTAACGTGTTTTAAAGTGGATGAGCAAGTACCTGTTGGTATCTTATTCGATGCTAAAAAGGAATTGCAAAATGCAGACTTTAACACGATTGCTTATCACGCAGCAGAAAGAGGAAACAACAACGGTTATTCAATAGATAACAACTAGTTGTACTCCCAGATATAATTAGAAAAGAGGTAGCCATTAGGTTGCCTCTTTTTTTTTATTGATCAAATGAAAATAGCATGATGAAATACTACTATTCAGCTATTGACTCCTTGTGTGTCAACAAAGACTAATCTGTTCGAAATTTTAGATCACCCAACTAAAAGCAAAATTTATCTATATAAAATGAGATCTTTAATTATACACTTGACTTCATGTATTGGAATAGCGCTTATAGGTATCGCGTACGAATTGGAAAAGGTTAAAATCGCTGTTACATAAATTAGGAGGCATCATTAACCATCCAGCGATTTACTATACACACGCCTTTCTAAATTACACTTCTAGAATTAAGCCTTAAGAGAAAGTTCCGTTCTTTTTAGAAACAGTAAAACGAGTAAAGCTCCCAATCCTACACTCGTTACTATCCAATTATGATCTTCCATAAAACTGGGATAATCCTCTGTATATAACCAGTACAAATTTAGAACATTGTTTAGCGCATGTAAAGCTGCCCCGAGGTATATTGAGCCAGAAAACTCATATATCAACGCTAAAGCCACCCCAAAAGACAAAAGGGGGAGAATCTGAACATAATTAAAATGAAGTACTGCAAAAAATGATGCGCTCACCACAATTGCTAGCCATTTATTACCTGAATTTACCGCTAGATGATCATAGACGAAACCTCTAAAGAAAAATTCTTCAGCGAACCCTGTAATTATACCGATAACAATAAGCGTACTTATAAACACAGAAGTTTCTTGACCACTTACTAAATTTTCAATCAAACTATCAGATTGGGACTTCACTTGCATGGCTCCCTCTAACATGTTTAACTTCTCTAATACCCAAGTATTAATCTCCGTTAAAAAAGGTAGGAGCAATACCATCACCCCGAAGAGTACGACACCCCATAGTGCATTACCCGTTTGGAAATTGCTTTTAGAACGTTGAAATTGTCGATAAATTAAACCTGGAATTAAGAACATTCCAACTTGAAAAGGAACTTGATTCACTATCATAAAAAGGATAGGTTGTTCTTTCGACATGGACAAAGGATACTCTATCAAGTTCACATCAGTAAAGGAACTATATAAACTAACCGCGATAGAACCCAACACTACACTTGCCACTAAACCAATACAAATCAATATTAGCACTTGTAGAAACGGGTTTCGCTCTTCTATTTTATTTATGAAATCGAATTTTGACATTTAGAACAACACTTCTTTTCGTTGAGCATCCAGCTTTAAAAGGATAAATATCATTACAGTGAAAGATATCATAGAACTTCCCCCGTAACTGAAGAAGGGTAAAGGTATTCCAATCACTGGGGCTACCCCTAAGTTCATACCAATATTGATTGCAAAGTGATAAAAAATAATCATAGCGACTGAATACGCGTAGACCCTCGAATAAGTACTCCGTTGTCGTTCCGCTATTGTCACTATTTTAATCAATAAAAGGGTAAACAACACTACCACGATAAAAGAACCCACAAACCCCCATTCCTCGGCAAAAACACAGAAGATAAAATCCGTTTCACTTTCTGGAACGTGTCCCGATTCTGGACTTGCTAAATGGGCATTTCTATAACCGTTCCCTAACAAACCACCTGAACCAACAGCTGCCATACCTCGGTTACGGTTATAATCTTTACCATCTTTCTCCTCTTCTGAATTGATTTTCCCCAACACCAAGTCAATACGTGTTCTTTGGTGAGACTGGAATACTTTCAAGTAACCTATTGCAATTAATCCATTCAAGGTAGAAAAACTTATATAGCCAATAATAATGATTAATGACAGTCTTTTCTTATTCCTTGTAGTAGCTAACCTATTGACCAAGAGCAAAGCAATCAATGCACCCACAAATAAAACGATCAATACATAGGCCCAACCCGGTATATTCAAAACAAAAGAACCCAGCGTAAAGGATTGATCAGAATCCGCGAAAATAAGTGCTATAACACTAAAGAAAACCACCACGAATAACACAGGAATAAAGTGAACACCCACCCATGTATGCTTTAGCCTTAATCCTAAAATATTGTTGGTCAGTAAAAGCACATAGGGATCAAAGGTTATTCCCTCTCTATACATAACGAATAAAAAGGCCGTAAAAACAAGGAAAGTTCCCGTATCATTTTGTGCCAAAATCAAGGCCATGGTTACTAATAATACAGCGATAATACTTGTCACCGTTTTAATATTAATCACCTTGGATTTGATTCCCGAAATCTGGTAAGACAGCATCATGGCCATTCCTAATTTCGCAAACTCCGAAGGCTGAATACCAAAAGAACCGAACCCTAACCAAGAGCGCGCTCCATTAATGGGAGTTGTGAACAATACAGCGACCAACAAGGTTACCGTAAATAAGTATATGGGAATGGTCAATTTCCGAATGTATCGCGCATCAATTAAACTGATTACAAAACCCGCAAAACAGGCAAACCCAAACCACATAATCTGTTTACCATACAAGGTCTTCAAATTCAATAAAAAGGGTCTGTCCTCATTATAGGCAGCAGAATACAAGTTTATAATCCCCATAATGATTATGGCAATCACTATAAAAATTAAAGACCAATCTAGGTTTCTGGCGTATGTATTCTTTCTATCCATTTACTCCAACAAATTAGCCTCTAAAATGCGTGCTTCTTTTCTCTCATTCGTGATTTCACCACGTAAATATTTCTCTACCATCAAACTGGCAATAGGCGCTGCCCACGTACCTCCAAAACCTGCGTTTTCTACAAAAACAGCAATAGCAATTTTAGGATTATCTATAGGTGCAAAAGCAATGAAAACAGAGTGGTCTTTACCGTGTGGGTTTTGAGCTGTCCCGGTTTTACCGGCCAATGGAATTCCATCAATAAATGCACTTCTTGCAGTACCTCCTGCTTCCTCCACTACTCTACGCATTCCTTCGATTACCGGTGCAAAGTGCTGATGCTCCACCATGGTATTGTGTTTGACCAAGTACTCTTCTTTTGGTCCGTCTTTACCAATAGATTTCACAAAATGCGGCGTATAGTAATAACCTCTATTTGCAATAATAGCCGCTAAATTTGCCATTTGTAAGGGTGTAACTTTCACCTCTCCTTGACCAATACTGTTTGAACGTATTGTACTAAATGCCCATCGATATTCTCCGTACCAACGGTTATAAAAGGCTCTATTGGGAATAACACCACTTCGAATACCATAAATATCTGTTCCAAGTTTAATTCCTAAACCAAAACTATTCATGTATTTTTCCCAAAGATCAAGTCCTTGCGCTGCATCCTTAAAAATACTTTTGTCTTTTCCTTGTTGAATAATGCGTTTAACCTCGTAATAGAAATACGGATTACAACTCATCTTTACCGCATCTTGTATATTTTGTGCATTTGGGTGGTTGTGACAACCCACCATTGCTTTATTACAGGGAAACCCGGTATTTTCCGTAATTACTCCTTCTTGCAAACCAACTAGAGCCTGAACCAATTTAAAAATAGAACCTGGAGGGTATTCGGCCTGCAACGGTCGTGCAAACAAAGGCTTTAAACTATCGTTCACAAGTTTTCTATAGTTCTCCTTAATTTTACGAGACCCCACCATCATATTAGGGTCGTAACTCGGAGCAGAAACCAAACTTAAAATTTCTCCAGAAGATGGTTCAATCGCAACTATACATCCCTTTTTATTGGTCATTAGCTTTTCTCCGTAAGCTTGTAAGTCTATATCTAAACCAAGGGTAAGTGGCGGACCTTGTTCTGCGGCCGTATCCAGCGCACCTCCTGCATAGGTTTCAACGATACCTCCTCTCGCTGATCTAATAATATAGTGCACTC
>NZ_JAWWCF010000078.1:0-12319 GCF_033720595.1 Lishizhenia sp.
ACTCTGCCTCTGTATAGTTGATTTTCCACAATTGCGCATAGGCAATAAAGAAACGTTGACTTGGAGTAAATCCTTTAATTTCCTCTCCGCTCTTAAATTCTTCTGTACGCGTGTAGGCGTGGTAAGCCATAGTAATTCCACCTAAATCGGCAATATTTTCACCCATAGTTAAATCAGGGTTAACACAGTGTCCTTCTAAAGCACAGAATTGCTCAAATGTATTTCCTAACTTCTTTGTTCGTTGTTCAAAAGCAGTTCTATCTTCAGCAGACCACCAGTTTGTGAATGAACCATCAGCAGCAAATTTAGATCCCATGTCGTCAAAACCATGTGTAAATTCGTGACCGATTACCATCCCAATTGTACCGTAGTTTACAGCATCTTCAGCTTCCATATCAAAGAATGGAGGTTGCATTATTCCTGCTGGGAAGGCAATTTCATTTAAAAGTGGGTGGTAGTATGCATTCACCATGTGTGCAGGCATTCCCCATTCCTTTTTATCAACAGGCTTTCCTAATTTCTCCATGTTTTCTTTAATTGAAAAAGCAGTACAAGCATCAATATTTGCGATGTAATCGTCTTTGCTCAATTTAAGCGATGAAAAATCTTTCCATTCTTCAGGGAAACCAAGTTTTCTTCCGATAGAAGAAAGTTTTAATTGTGCTTGTTCTTTCGTTTCAGCACTCATCCAATCTAAATTATTGATACGCTCTTCAAAAACAATCAATAAATTATCTACCATCTTGTTAACTCTGTTTTTAGCATCTTCACTAAAGTGTCTTTCTACGAATGCTTTCCCTAGTGCTTCACCAATTGCAATGTTAGTAATCTCATCAATGGCTCTTTCCTCAATAGGTTTCATTTCTTTAGACCCTTTGATTACTTTTCCGTAGAAGTTAAAAGAGGCATCAACAAAATCTTGACTTAAATGAGGCGCGTAATGATTCAAAATACACCACGTCATGTAGTTTTTAATATGTGTGAAATCACCACTTTTAAGTTGACTTCCTAAAATTTCAATATATTCTGGTTGCCCTACTACGATTTCAGAATTCAAATCTTTAAATCCTCTTTCGTGCAAGTAAACTCTAAAGTCAAAATCTTGGAACCACATAGCAACTTCTGGAAAATCTACAGGGTTGTAAGTTCTTTCTGGAATTCTCAATTCTTTTGGTTCCATCATTGGTCTAGCCATTTCTCTTTCCCAACCAATAATACTTCCAGCAAGCTCTTCTTTGTTTGGCAATGCTGCTACATCCCCCAAAATGGTGATGTACTCTTTGTAAGATGTTAAAATCTCTTCCTTGTCTTTATCTAGGTAGTAGTTACGATTTGGCAATCCTAAACCTCCTTGAGAAAGATAAACAGTGTGTTTGTCTACGTTTTTTAAATCTTGTCCAACACCAAAGCTAAAGAAAGCTGAAATACCTTTGTTGTGCAATTTGGCAATCATAGCAGGTAATTCATCCTTCGTGCGCATTTCTCTTACCTCAAAAAGTAAGTGATCTATAGGACCCATAGAGTTTTTATTTCTTTGGTCCATATTTATGTAAGAAGAATAATAAGCTCCTAATAACTGCTGTATATCGCCTTCAGGTGCATTGGCCTTTACGGCGTCATTTAATATGGCTTTTAATTTCGTCTTGTTTTCCTTGTCTAACTCGTTAAAACTTCCCCATCTAGATTCGCTCGCTGGTACTGGATTGTTCTTAACCCAAGTTCCATTGGCGTAGGTAAAAAAGTCTTCCGAAGCTTTTACAGATTTATCCATGTAAGACAAGTTGATGGTTTTTTGTCCATCAGCTGAGCGTAAGCCCTCTTTGTCCTTACCTGTAAAAATCCCACAACTTGTTGCAACAAGTGCGGTCATCGATAAAATTGAGATTTGCTTTATCATTGAATTTTCGTTTATAGTGCTTGTTTATTATAAGCTCGGAAAGATAAGGAAAAGCATTGATTTATTAAAGTTTCAGCCGTTCATCTTGGGGGACGTTTAATGAAGAGCACGGGTAGGTGTGGGGAGTGGGCTGGACATTTCTGGCTATACGCTTTAGTTACCAAGTGCTACACTAAGCTACAAGTCGCAAAGCAAGCACTTCCGACGGTCGTGCATGATTTGCGTTGTACCTAAGTATTGCCCATGGCAAGCTGCCGCTGCTATCCAGGCCAGTTAGCTTCTCAGCATGGCAACATGGGGAATATCATCTTCTAAATACACATCACTCACTTTTACAAAACCATGTTTGTTATAATAGCCTTGCAGGTGTTCTTGAGCAGAAATTTTAACGGGAACCTCTCCATATTCTTGAGCAATAAAAGCCAAAGATGCATGCATGAGTTCATGTCCCATATCTTTTGCTCTATGCCCTTCATCAATAGCTACTCTTCCTATACTCACTTCAGGATAACTTACACCGGGAGCTAAAATTCGTGCAGTTCCAATTAAGGTATCATCATCCGAATACATCAGTACATGATGGGCAGCCAAATCCTTACCGTCTAACTCTGGGTAAGGACAATTTTGTTCCACCACAAAAATATTAATGCGCAGGGCAATCAAATCGTGCAGAAGTAGGGGAGAGAGTTCATCCCATTTTTTAATCTCTATTTTCATAAGGACATAAAAAAACCGTTACCTCGAAAGATAACGGTTTTCACTAAAAAAATGAATTTCCTAGTAGTATATTAATCTTCTCACTTTCGCGATGTATTTCGCTAAACGAATAACTTGTTTTGTGTATCCGTATTCGTTATCGTACCAAGTGTACAATACTACGTTTTTACCATCATTAGATGTAATAGTAGCAGGAGAATCGAATACTGAACAACAAGTGTTACCAATAATATCGTTAGATACCAATTCTTCGTCTACAGAGTAGTAAATTTGGTTTACTAAGTCACCGTTCAATGCTGCGTGCTTAACTTTCTCGTTAATTTCTTCTGTAGTTGTTGCCTTAGACAAGTTCAAAGATAAGATAGCTAAAGATCCGTTTGGAGTTGGTACACGTACCGCGTTAGCTGTTAATTTATCTTGTAAAGAAGGAATAACTTTAGTTACCGCTTTACCAGCACCAGTAGAAGTAATTACCATGTTGATGGCAGCAGATCTACCTCTTCTTGGCTTCTTGTGCATGTTATCCAATAAGTTCTGGTCGTTCGTGTAAGCGTGAACTGTTTCGATGTGACCTTTTTCGATTCCAAACTCGTCAGAAACTACTTTTAATACTGGAGAAATTGCGTTAGTTGTACAAGATGCAGCAGAGTAAACATTCTCTGAATCTAAGTCTAACTCGTGGTGGTTAATTCCGTAAACGATGTTTGGAATTTCTTTACCTGGAGCAGTTAACAACACTTTAGAAATACCTTTCGCTTCTAAGTGTCTAGATAATGCAGCTCTGTCTGTAAATACACCTGTATTATCAATCAATAAAGCATTGTCAATTCCGAAAGCTGTGTAATCTACATCTTCTGGAGAGTTTGCTTCAATCATCTGAACGATTTGTCCGTTGATGCTGATTGTTTTGTCTTCTGTGTTTTCAATTACAGTACCGTCGAATGCACCGTGAACAGAATCGTTTCTCAATAAAGCCGCACGCTTAGTAATGTTTGCAGGACTTGCGTTACGAGTAACGATTGCTCTTAATCTCAACTGCTGACCTTTACCAGCTTGTTTGATTAATTCACGAGCAGCCAAACGACCAATTCTACCAAAACCGTATAATACTACGTCTCTTGGTTCAATTTTACCGTTGTTTTCACCGATGAAATCCGCTAACTTGTTTTTCAAGAAATCTGCTTTAGACGCGAAGTTGTCTTTTTCAGTTAACCACTCGCTCGCCAATTTCCCGATATCCAATTTTGATGGATTCAAGTTTAAGCTTAATAACTCTTCAGCCAACTCAGAAGTTGTGAACACATCAATCGGCTTGTTCACTACCGTATCTGCGTAACGGTGAAGGTTTAGAATTTCTGCAATCGTTGTATTGATAAGGTGGTTTCTGAACAACACTAGTTCAATACCTTGGTCGTACAACAATTGACCAGTTTTACTTTGTAATTTTACTGCAGCACGCTCTTTTCTTACGTGCTCGTTTAATTCATTTTCGTAGCCGATAGCAGCTTCCATCATGATAAAAAATTATAGTGTATATAAAAAAATAGGCCGCCCACAAGGCAGCCTAAAATGTTATCCTAAGTATGCTTTCAATAATTTGTTACGCGAAGTATGTCTCAACCTGCGAATAGCTTTCTCCTTAATTTGTCTCACACGCTCTCTTGTTAAATTGAACTTCGATCCAATTTCTTCAAGTGTTAATCCGTGGTTCATACCAATTCCGAAGAACAAACGAATGATCTCTCTTTCCTTGTCTGTTAACGTAGAAAGTGAACGCTCGATTTCTCTTTGTAAAGATTCAGCCATTAATTCAGAATCCGCTTTTGGAGAATCAGAGTTTGCCATCACATCCATCAAAGTACCTCCATCTTCAGAAGAAGAAAGTGGTGCATCCATAGATACGTGTCTACCTGATACATTCAATGATTCTTTAACTTTATCTTCAGGAACTTCCAACGCTTCTGCTAATTCTTCAGCTGAAGGTGGACGTTCATATTCTTGCTCTAAACGAGAGAATGCCTTGTTAATCTTGTTTAACGAACCAACTTGGTTCAAAGGAAGACGAACAATTCTTGCTTGTTCTGCCAAAGCCTGTAGAATAGATTGACGAATCCACCATACGGCATAAGAGATAAATTTGAAACCTCTTGTTTCATCAAACTTTTGCGCAGCTTTAATTAATCCTAAGTTTCCTTCGTTAATTAAATCTGGTAAAGTTAATCCTTGATTTTGGTATTGCTTGGCTACAGAAACAACGAAACGTAAGTTTGCTCTAGTTAATTTCTCTAAAGCGGTTTGATCTCCTGCTTTAATTCTTCTCGCTAATTCTACCTCCTCTTCAGCAGTGATAAGCTCTTCTTTACCTATGTCTTGAAGGTACTTATCAAGTGATTGACTCTCACGGTTAGTGATCGACTTTGTTATCTTAAGTTGTCTCATGTATATTTATCCTCCTAGTCTGTTAAACACTTGTAAAAGTGGGTGCAAAGATACACCCTTCTTTTTGATTAAAAAAATTTTTTAATGACAAAAGATTGAATTTCAATTATCACAAAAAGCATGCCTTAACTCTCTGGTAATGGGCTATAAACCAAAACCAACGTAGTCTTTTTTACCGCTAGGTGTAACAACTTCTAAGAGTACTCCTCCCTTTGCATTCTTTAAAGCTTGTGTTAACATCTCAGTATCTGTAACACGTTGATTATTAATCTTTGTGATAACCATTCCTTCTGTTAATCCTAAGGCTTTTAATTTTCCTGCACTCAGGGCATTGATCTTAACGCCGTTTTCTATGTTCAGTTCTTTCATCTCTTTTGAGCTCAATTCCCCGAACTGCGCACCTAGCGCGGTGTTCTTTTCTACTTCACTTTTTGAAATAAGTTTCGTTTCTCCTGCATCATTTCTTAATAACACCTCTTTGATGCTTTCGTTACCATCTGTATCTATGATAGTTAAGCTTACTTTATCCCCCGGTCTTCTTTTTCCAATTTCTTCTTGGAGTTCAGACGGACTGTTCACCGCTTTGCTTCCTACCTTCGTAATCACATCACCTTCTTTCAACTTCGCTTTATCAGCTCCGGACTTTTCTACGACCCCAGCAATGTAGACACCGTTAAGCGTAGCCAATGATTTTTCATCTTTCAATTCTTGGGTGATATCTGCAATTTGCACTCCTAAATAAGCACGTTGTACAATACCGTAATCAATGATGTCTTTCATCACTTTCTTTACCAAGTTGGCAGGTACGGCAAAAGCATACCCCGCATACGATCCTGTTTGAGAAGCAATGGCCGTATTCACACCCACGAGTTCTCCTTTTGTGTTGACCAAAGCTCCACCTGAGTTACCAGGGTTTACGGCTGCATCAGTTTGTATGAAGGATTCTATCGGCGCTTTACTTTTACCTTCTCGGGCAATAATGTTAATGTTACGTCCTTTAGCCGAAACAATACCGGCGGTAACTGTTGATGTTAGGTTAAAAGGGTTACCAACGGCCAATACCCATTCTCCCACCTTCACGTCATCGGAATTTCCGAAGGTCATTGGTTTTAAGTTATCGGCATCAATTTTAATAACTGCCAAATCTGTTGAAGGGTCTGTTCCAACTATAGTGGCCGTATAAGTTCTGTCGTCGTTTAAGGTAACTTCAATTTCTGTTGCATCATCGATTACGTGATTATTGGTAATAATGTAACCATCTTCTGACATGATTACACCTGAACCAGAACCTTGTCCGTGCTGTTCATATTCTCGTTGCCCAGTTCCTGGTCCATTAAAGAACTCATAGAAAGGATCTCGAACCACTCTAGTTTTTGTAACCAAAGTTTTAACGTGAACCACGGAGTGCAAACTTTTGTCAGACGCAGCGGTGAAGTTTTCCGTTATGCTTGGATTGAACTCAGGTAAATTTACCGCATGAACGGGAAGGTTAGTTTCAGGTTGAATATTGTTTGTTTTAGGTGTTGTATCGTTCATCAATAAAAATGCTCCAAGTGGTAGCATTCCTCCGATTACACCTATCCCTAGATTTTTTATTGTTCTATTCATTTTCTTTTAATTTGAAATTTAGCTCTACTAATTTAACGTGTGAACTTTCCTTTAGTGCTCTGGGCTGTGTTAAAGATTGTTAAGGGTGTTTTAATCGTTTTTTTGGATACTTTTTACGAATTCTTTTGTGCTTGATTGTGTGTGTTTTAAGAAATTCTATTTTTGTAGTATAAATGGAAAAAAAGTACATACAATTTCTTACTGTATTCCTAATTGGAAGCGGTGTTGGAGCTTTGGTAATTTATTTTGCAATGAAAGCTTCTGGCCCTGAGGAAGAAACTCAACAATTGGTGAAAACCGTATATCAACCTAAAGTGATAAGGGATACGGTTTACCTTACCAAGAAAGAAGAACATACAGTTCAGAAGCAACAAGATGAGGATGTAGAAGAAAATGCAGATCAAAAAGATACCTTAGATCTTGTCATTGATTCGTTGGTTTTAACAGAAGACACGAACAATGTTTCAGATGATTTGATTGTGAGTGAGCGTATGAATTCTTCTATAAAAGTAAAGTTGAGAAAATATCAAGAAACCGATTCGGTAGACGTTGAAGAAATCTTTAATGTTAAATCTGAACATTACAACAGTGAAATAACGGTTCAGTTCTGGACCAGTCCTTTACAACTTACCGGATACGAATTATCAAGAAATACTCTTAAACTATTTGGTTTTGACCCCAGACAAGCAGTACTTTTGCAAGCGAAAGAAGGAGATCGTATGCAATTAGTAATTGATACGATGAGCTTCGAGTTAAGAAAGACAGACAAGTTTATCTCGCTGGAGTTATGAAGAAATTCAATTTTTACAAATACCAAGGAACTGGAAACGATTTTGTGATGCTAGACAATACCCATGGAGGTTTTGATGCACTTACAAATGAACAAATTCAAAAAATATCTCACCGTAAATTCGGGATAGGGTGTGACGGAGTAATTCTAGTTATGCCGCATGATAAATATGACTTTGAAATGCGTTATTATAATGCCGACGGATCGAGAAGTTTTTGTGGAAATGGAGCAAGAGCAGCGGTGCGATTTGCAGAATTCTTAGGATTAGCCAAAGAGGAATGTTCTTTCCTTGCCATAGATGGTGTGCATACAGCAAAAATATTTCCAAATGAAATTGCCTTGGCTATGTCGCCAGTAAATGAGGTAAACGAGACAGAGGGAAATTATGTTTGTGATACGGGTAGTCCTCACTACATTAAGTTTACAGAAGACGCGATAAATAGTGTTGATATTGTTGCTTACGGAAAAGAGGTACGTTATAATGATACCTACAAGCAGGATGGTATTAACGTAAATGTTGCCAATACCTCTACTTTAGAAATGTTGACCTACGAGCGTGGTGTAGAAGACGAAACGCTTTCTTGTGGAACGGGAGCTACAGCAGTGGCTTTGGCATATGCTAAGAAGTTTGATATTGAAGGTCCTGTTGCACTCAACCTAAAGGTAAAAGGTGGTCTTTTACAAGTTGCTTTCGATAGAAAAGGTGAGGAGTATACCAATATTCAATTGATAGGACCGGCCGTAGAGGTTTTCCGTGGAGAATATGAATTATAGTTTCCGCCCCCAACACATAGAAGTTTTAGATAGAGGTAATCCACTCAAAAAAGGGACTTATCTATGGATTTTTCATGCAGATAAAATTCCTCCTCATATCGGTATTTCTACAGAAAATAATTTCTTTAGTATCAAGTCTAGAGGAAGAGATTTTGGTATAGCTGTAGAGTATGTATTTGCATTGATAGATAGAAAAAATGTGAGTTCACTCTTCGTTCAGTTAAACGATGTTGATTTAAAGACGGTGGAAAGTGTGTTCGAGAAGTACAGCTCAATTCCAGAAGGAAGTTCTTGCTTAGAGCCTATAAATAAGATAATTGATCCCAATAATAATTTTTCATCTGTTGGAGAATTACTAAATTCATTGACAGAAAAAAATGAGCTCTTAAAAGTTTTCGGTATTCATTTACCAGACGATTATGAAGGTATTCCCGCTTATGGGAGACGTGAGATAGAGGAGCGTATTAAATTTTTACGCAATGTTAAAGGGAGATAAGATTTACCTCAGAAGAGTAGAAACCTACGATGCTACCACCATCCTATTTTGGGAAAATAACACGCATAATTGGCGAGTTTCTAATACAGAAATTCCGTTTTCATTACATGAAATAGAGGCGTTTATTGATAATGCACAAGCATACAGAAGTACAGGACAGCTTCGTTTAATGATCGTCGATAATGCAAGTAATAAATCGGTAGGATGTTTAGATTTTTTTGAAATGAACTTTAAAGAGCTCCGTGCAGGTGTTGGAATATTGATCAATGATACTGCAGATAGGGGGAAAGGCTTTGCTAAAGAGAGTTTAGGTCTAGCCGAGGATTATGTCAAAAAGGTTTTTAATTTTAGACAGCTTTTCTGCAATATTCAAGCAGATAATACCGAAAGTATAGCCCTTTTTGAAAAACTAGGTTATCAAAAACAAGGAATAAAAAAAGACTGGTATAAAGTGGATGGAGCTTACATCGATGAATACTTTTACCAAAAGAGATTTGAGTTAAATGAAGAATAAAAAGACTTGGCTTATAGTTCTAGTAGTAATAGGACTTGGTGCTTTTTTATTAAGAGGAAAAATCGCGCTTTTCTTCGCTAGTGAACGTCATACCATCAATCAAGAAACCCTTACTTTTTATATAGATGCTCCCATGAAATTGGAGAGTTTAGCAGATTCTTTATTTGATAAAGGCTGTTTAAAACGCAAGGGAGATTTAATTCTAGTGGGAGAATATAAAGGTTTGGACGAGGATAACATCGCATTGGGGAAATATGAAATTAAACCGGGGGTGAACTTAAAAACTTTGTTGAATGGATTTACACTTAATAGTAATGGAAACGGTAACGGTGAGTTAGAGGTAGATGTTACTTTTAACAACTGTTTGGATGTATACGAAGTGGCTGGAAAAGTGGCGCAATCCTGTATGGTAGACAGTGCAGAATTGATAGATTATCTTCTATCTTCTGAAACTTTGAACCATTATGGATTTACAGAAGCTACAGTAGGAACATTATTTCTTCCCAATACTTACAGAATGTTCTGGGATGTTACTCCAGAGAGCTTTGTTGAGCGCATGGCCAAGGAGTACAAACGTTTTTGGAACCCACACAGAGTTGCACGCGTAAAACAAATAGGGCTCGAAACACAGTCAGAAGTAGTAACGATTGCCAGTATAGTCTACGCCGAACAAAATCGAAAACCAGAAGAGTGGCCACGTATAGCAGGTTTGTATTTGAACCGAGTGAATAGAGGAATGTTGCTTCAAAGCGATCCAACGTTGTTGTTTTGTAAACCTCCTGGTCAACGCAAGCAAAGAAGAGTTTATAACAGAGATAAAAAGGTAGATTGTCCATACAACACCTATATGTATCCGGGAGTACCTCCAGGACCAATTTTAATACCACCTTCAAAAGTTATTGAGGCAGTATTGAATGCTGAGAAACATAATTATATCTTTATGTGTGCAAAACCAGAATACAGTGGTTTGCACAATTTTTCAACCACGAATGCACAGCATAACCGTTATGCCAATGTGTACCGACGTTGGTTAGATCAACAAGGAATACGATAAGACGATGAAAGAGAACAGAAGAAGTTTTTTTAAGTGGAGTTTAGCTTTAGGGGCAATTGGATTAACTGCTCCTGCAAAAGCAATGAATAATTTAGGAAGTCTAGGTAAAGTAACTAGAAAACCAATTATCATTTCTACGTGGCAACACGGGATGGATGCCAATAAAAAAGCTTGGGAAGTTCTTGGAGCCAAAGGTTCAGCGCTTGACGCAGTTGAACAAGGTGCACGCGAGGTAGAATCTCAGGTAGAAAATAAATCTGTGGGTATAGGAGGTTTGCCAGATGAATTAGGTAAAGTAACCTTAGATGCCTGTATTATGGATCACAATCATAAATGTGGTTCTGTAGCCTTTTTACAAGATATTGAACATCCTATTTCGGTGGCTAGAAAAGTGATGGAAGATACACAACACGTAATGCTTGTTGGAGAAGGTGCCAAGAAGTTTGCATTGGAAAAAGGTTTTGAAAAGAAGAATTTACTTTCAAAAAGTAGTAAAGAAGACTATAAAAAATGGAAGGCATCTCAAGACCGTAAAAAACCAGAGGTTAATCATGAAAACCACGATACGATTGGTTTGTTGGCCATGGATGAAGCTGGAAATATTTCAGGTGCTTGTACTACTTCAGGTTGGGCGTATAAACTACATGGTAGAGTAGGAGATTCTCCGATTATTGGTGCCGGACTTTACGTAGATAATGAAGTAGGAGGTGCCGTTGCTACAGGATTGGGAGAGGCTGTGATTCGCGTTTCAGGATCACACCTGGTGGTAGAATTAATGCGTCAAGGAAAATCTCCGCAAGAGGCTTGTCAACTCGCCGTAGAACGCATCATTTCCAAACACGAAGATTTAACAGGATTACAAGTAGGTTTTTTAGCCTTAAATAAAAAGGGAGAAGTTGGAGCATATTCGGTATTCAATGGTTTCAATTACGGCTTAAAATCTAAGGATCAAGACGAGCTTATCGACGCACCTTTCAATAGAAAATGGTAAGGATATTCCTATTCTTGTTGTGTGTTTTTCCCTTGTGCACTAAAGCACAGGAGGAAGATACTCTAATATGGAAGTATTCAACTACAGACTCTTTTGCTTACGGTAGTATTCAATATCATCAATTTAAAAGCGTTGATGATTTTCGCCCCAATGCCTTAGAACATCAACCAACTGTTTTACAATCTAGTTACCATTATCAGGGAGGAAAGGCCATTCTTCAATGTGATAAAATTGCCACTTTTTGTGTGATTGATGTAAACGGAGTTACCGTATTGCGCACCAATAATTATTTCCATCCTTGGGAAGTAGATATTACTTCTTATTTGAAAAAAGGGGATAATCATATCCAAGCACGTTTTATGCCTGCGGTTGAAATGGGTTTGGAAAAGCATTATAATTATATACATCCTGCTCCGAACGATGAAGGAGAGGTTGAAATTGCTTCTCTCGTTAGAAAGCCACAACATATGTTCGGCTGGGATTTTGCTCCAAGAATGAATTTAATGGGTTTCATTACTCCCGTGGTAATCAAACGAAAGCAAGATCAATTTCAAAATCCTTATGTTAAGACAATTTCCTTGGATTCAAATTATGCTATAATTGAGAGGTCTATTGAAGTAATTAATGCTGAAATCAATGAAGTTCTATGGCAAATTAAGGATGAGCAAAGAACTTTAATTCCTCAAGCCGGAAGGTTGAGTTGGATAGATACATTGTATCACCCGAACTTATGGAAGGCTGGTGAGATTAATGAACTTTATAACGAATACTGGATACTTGCTGCGGATTCCTTCACTTTTTCTAAACATGTGAATTATGGCGTCCGTAAAGTAGAATTGGTTCAAACACCAGATAGTTTGGGAACCCCTTTTTACTTTAAATTGAATAATGAGTTTGTCTTTTGTAAAGGATCCAACCTTGTTCCTTTGGATATCTTTCCAACGAAGGTAACTACACAAAAGATAAAAGCTTTAGTTTTGGATGCCAAGGAAGCAAATATGAATATGCTTCGTGTTTGGGGAGGCGGAGATTACTTGCC
>NZ_JAWWCF010000079.1:0-12246 GCF_033720595.1 Lishizhenia sp.
TCATAAATCTTCTTGGGTACCACTTCCATGCTTTCTACCGAATATCAAATGAAGGGGTACACTTAACAAAGCCTTCTCAACGGGTCCACCATCCTTGTTACATTGTAGCGAAAAAAAACTACTGTGGTCTCAATGAAATACTTTCTACCGCTACTCATTCTTCTAATGAGCTGTTCAGAAAAAGTCAGTAATGACACTATTTTCCGGGCCTCTGTATCTCAATTGAGTTTAAAAGAAAAAACAGACCTAGAAGACATTCAACGAAAATCGGTGCAGAAATTGTCTGCTAAAGAAATGCTCCACAGGCAATACCAAATAAGTCTCAATTATTTATTGACAAGTTTGGAAAGTGTTCAAATAGAACCTTACACCACTCATAACTTTTTAAATAATCGCTCGGAAACCAACCCTCCTGTTATGACTACGCAACTTTTAAAATGGTATGAAGACAGTTTATTCCAGCTCACCGAAAACTACTATAGACAAAGTCATTTAATACAGGATACAACACACTTTTACTATTGGGTTATGTTTAAAAACAAAACTTAAACCCTAGATATTTATTTAAATCAAAATTTAGAACGTGTTGAGTTAAAAGAGGAAGCACAACGAATTACTCAAAGGGTTTCTAGTCTCCAATAGCTCCAAAAGTCTCACTGCGTTACATTTATCAAAAATGTAGTTAACACCGCATTCAACGCTTATAACATTACAGTATATTCTGTATATATTTGTGTGAAACAATAATGATAAAGTGAAGCAAAAAACCATTAAAACCATATTCTTTTTGATTTTATTGGCACCTTTCATGGTTTCATTTATCACCCTTCATTTACGTAAAAAGCAGATTAAAAAGGAAGTCAAGCACTTTTTAATGCAAACAGTAAACAAAGAAGATCTCTTCTACTTTAAATTTTCTCAACAAGAAATCAAAGAAGAACTTCGCTGGGAAAAAGTTCACGAATTTGAATACAAAGGTAAAATGTATGATATCGTTGAACAAAAGTCAGAAAAGGATTCTACCGCCTATTGGTGTTGGTTAGACAAGGAAGAAACAGCGCTAAATAACAAACTTCACCGTTTAACACATTTCAATTTCTTTGATGATGAACAAAAGAAAAATTGCGAAGGATCTCTCGTTTACCTTATCAAGAATCAACACTTCCCTCCTAACCAAAATTTTCAATTATACTGTGCGTTAATCTACAGAAAAGATAATTTCAAAAAGGTATTTAGATACTTAGAACCTAGTTATTCTCCTCAATCTCCTCCACCCGATTTATTGTAGCTTCCAGCCATAAGATAAACCCACCCTAAAGTGTGGATAAATACAATAAATAAAAACAATGAAACATATATTATTCATTCTTGTAATGTGCATTGTAGCTGTGCCTTTGTACGCGCAAACCATTACAATTAAAGATAAGGATACACAACTTCCTATTTCAAATGTTGTGATATCATTGGATGATCAAGTAAACACTTTAACATCCAATAACGAAGGTCAAGTTCTTTTACCTGAAGATGCAGAATTCTCTGAAATAATTTTTAGGAATAAAAACTACAAACCCTTAAAACTGAGTAACACTCAATTGGAGGAAATGGAGTACTTGGTGACAATGGAACATGCTTTTTTCACTTATGATGAAATCATCATTTCTGCCACAAAATCAGAGGAAGGAGAAACAGGCATAGCGCAAGCCGTAACCAGTATCTCTGAAGAACAAGTAGCGCTGGAAAATCCTCAAACGGCAGCTGACCTTTTAGGTAGCTCCGGAAAGGTTTATATTCAAAAGAGCCAACAAGGTGGAGGATCTCCAATGATAAGAGGTTTTGCAACAAATAGATTACTCTACTCAGTAGATGGTGTGAGAATGAATTCTGCCATATTTAGGGGTGGAAATATTCAAAATGTTATTTCTTTAGACCCTTTAGCAATAGAAAACACTGAGGTCCTATTTGGTCCAGGTTCAGTCTTATATGGTAGTGATGCCATAGGTGGAGTTATGAGTTTTAAAACCTTATCCCCCCAGTTTTCTTTAACAGAAGATCCCTTGGTTACAGGAAAGGCAGTAACAAGATACTCTTCAGCCAATCAAGAAAACACGGTTCATTTCGACGCGAATGTAGGATGGAAGAAATTTGCGTTGCTCACGAGTTTCACCACTTCTGATTACAAAGATTTACGCATGGGAAGTAATGGTCCAGACGATTACCTAATGCCTTATTTTGTTATTCGTCAGGATAGCATGGACGTAGTTCAAGAAAACGTAGATCCCAGGGTGCAACGCCCCTCTGCATACTCACAAATCAACTTGATGCAAAAACTGAGTTACCAAGCCAGTAAAAACATCTTGTTGGAGTACGGATTTCACTATTCGGAAACATCTTCTTACGGTCGTTACGACAGACATAATCGAATGAAGAACGGACTGCCGAGATATGCTGAATGGAACTATGGTCCTCAAAAATGGATGATGAACCAAATTAAAGTGACCAATACAAAGTCAACTAAAGTATACGATAGGTTCACGATTAATATTGCCCAACAACGTTTTGAGGAAAGTAGAATTTCGAGAAACTTTAACAAGGACGACAGAGAAATTCGTGCGGAAAAAGTAGATGCCTTATCGGGTAACTTTGATTTTGCAAAACGTTTGGGTAAGAAAAATAAATTCAATTATGGTGTGGAGTATGTTTACAACGACATCACTTCTACTGGAATAAATGAAAACATCGCTACTGGACTTTCACAAGCAGGAGCTTCGCGTTACCCTCAATCTGATTGGCAATCTGCGGCAATTTACTTGTCAAATGTGTACAGCATCAATAAAAAAATGTCTATACACGCTGGAGCTCGCTATAATCAGTACATGATTAACGCAAACTTTGACACAAGCTACTACCCTATCCCTTACACTTTTGCAAGCTTAAGCAACGGTGCACTCACTGGAAGTTTCGGATGGGTTTATATTCCGAATAACACAAGTAAGCTAAGCATTAACGCTTCTACAGGATTTAGATCTCCAAATATTGATGACATCGGAAAGGTCTTCGATTCTGAACCAGGAGCAGTAGTTGTTCCGAATAAAGATTTAGAAGCGGAGTATGCTTACAACATAGATTTAGACTATGCGAAAATTTTCAACGATGCTGTAAAGGTGGACGTTGCCGCTTACTACACCTATTTGAACAATGCACATGTACGCAGAGACTTCATCCTGGACGGTCAAGACAGTATTATGTACGATGGACAATTGAGTAAAGTCCAAGCCATTCAAAATGCTGCAAATGCACAAGTCTATGGACTACAGTTAGGTTTAGATGTGAAGTTTTTAAAACACTTTAATTGGTCTACCAACGTGAACTACCAATATGGTGAAGAAGAGTTAGACAATGGAAATGTAAGTAGAGCACGTCACGCAGCTCCTTTCTTTGGTAGATCTGCGCTTAACTTTAAGCAAGGAAAATTAATGTTCAACTTAAACGTATTCTACCAAGCAGAACGTAAGTTTGAAGACTTGCCTGTATCAGAACAAGGCAAAACAGAAATCTATGCGGCAGATGACAACGGTAATCCATATTCACCAAGTTACTACACCTTGAACTTTAAGGCCATGTATACCTTGAATGAAAACATTGCTATTTCTGCAGGTGTTGAAAACCTAACAGATATTAGATATAGATCTTACAGTTCTGGGTTATCTGGAGCCGGAAGAAATATGGTAATGTCGTTGCGTATTAAGTTTTAATACTCCTTAATAATTAGAATAAGGCGGAGTTTTTACTTCGCCTTTTTTACTACCTTTTGGTAAAGCGTTCTCAATCCAAAGGTGAGGAGAACTGCAATAAAGGCTGACGTTCCCATACCTCCCCCCAATCCTCGATTAACCTCTGGCATGTTGAGGAGTAGAGCTGTAGAAATCGCTCCTCCTAAGATAATTTCGTGTAGCTTAAAATTAGTAGCACTCATCCCAACAAATGATGCAGTAAAAACTATGGCCAACCATAAATTCTCTTCCTTTACTTCCATGAAATAAAAAAGAAGAGCCAAGCAGAATGAGGGTAAAGCTGATGCTAACACAACATTCATTTTCACCTTGTGCTGCAACACAAACGTGAGTGCTGCGCTTGACATTCCTATGAAGTAAAATAGTACCATCATCACAATAAGAAATATAGGGTTAAACAAATTGAAATAAAGGCTATTGACCCTAATTTACCACCAACTCCGTTAAATACATTACGGGCAAATATATAAACACAAGCACCAAGAACACTTGCAAGAATAAGTGTAAAATAATCCGTCGCTCGAATCATACTCGTCATACCTATAAAACTTCCACAGTAAGCCGCAATGTGAATATTATTGGTGTCTTTGGAAATTTTATATACAAGATAAGCGAGTATACCAACAGCACTTGAAGCTAAAACGGCAGATAAACCTAACTCCACCTGCAGTGCAAAAGTTATAAAACTCCCCGCAATCAAAGACACGCCCGCTATAAGGGTTGGTTTTAACTTGAGACCTATATCGTGAATATGATAATGTAAATAAGCCCAAATTAAAAGCAAAGTTGTGGCTACCATAACAGACAGAACACCCCACTCCCATTGCCCCTTCCATGCATAAGCGAGTAGAAAACTGGCTTGTACTATGATAAAGAGAAGTTTTACCCAAATATTAAATTTCTTTCCTTTCAGCATCTTGAATTACGGCATAAAAAAATCCTCCAGCATAAGCTAGAGGATAGAAATATTATCAGTCGGAATTATTTTGACTTCTTTTTCTTTTTGTCGTCAACCCACTTGTCGTTTTTCAACTCTCCAAGTACGACAACATCTTTAATACGGCTATAATCTTCGATAGCCATTAGCATTTCTTCTTTGGTATCTCTTCGAATTTTTATACCGTTGGCTTTTGAGCCTTCGTTTCTTACTTCAATGTAAAATCCATCTTTTAACCGCGCTGGTCTTGTAGGAGGTCTACCCATATCTAAAATTACTTTTTAATTCAAAATAGCAGTTTCAAACCGCATCCGCCGAAAGATATGAAAAATAATAAGTTTTTTAAAATAATTTCACGAAAAAGTAAAGTAAATGATAAATTTCTCAGTCCATTAAAGAATCAATGCTGAATTATTATTAGGTTTTACTTTAAAACCAAAGATTGCTCCAATAATCCCCCCTGCAATATGGGCAAATTGAGATACATTATCATTCTCGAAAGATCTCAATATCTCTCCTCCTACATAAAGGGCAAAAATCAAGATAAAAGTGATCGGAATTTCTTTTCCTTTTACATTGGTTAAAGACACAAGTGTAATCATCATAAAAGCGATTCCACTTGCTCCTATTAAATTATGGGAGAAGAAAATGATGTGGACTAAAGCTGTAATCACTGCCGATAAAACAATCATCAGTAACAACTTTTTGGATCCATATTTTTCTTCCAATATCGGACCTAACAACAGTATTAAACTTAAGTTCCCAATCAGGTGCGAAATGGAAGCATGTCCAACTGTATATCCCACCAAAGAAACATACCATTGCCAGTTGGTCCAATCAAAATACCCTCCCAGAATACAGATTCTAGGAGGAGTATTTGTAGTAAATATAAAATACACCACCGCACAGATGAGCGAGAACGCTAACGTAACGGGTGCATTAAATGTAATTTTCATTACGCTCTTTCAATGATAGTTGCGTACCCTTGCCCTACTCCAATACACATAGTAACCAAGGCGTAACGCTTGTTTGTTTTTTGTAATTCTAAAGCTGCCGTGTGCAAAATTCTCGCTCCAGTCATTCCAAGAGGGTGACCTAAAGCAATAGCTCCACCGTTAGGGTTAATTCTTGGATCATTATCCGCCAACCCTAATTCTCTTGTACACGCCAAAGCTTGTGCAGCGAATGCTTCGTTGATTTCAATTACATCCATATCATCCATGGTTAAACCAGCTCTATCCAATGCTTTTTGAGATGCAAACACAGGACCTATCCCCATGATTCTCGGCTCAACTCCTGCAACCGCAGAACTTACAATTTTAGCCAAAGGCTTTAAGTTATTACGCTCACATGCCTCACCGCTCATCACTAATAATGCAGCTGCACCATCGTTTAATCCAGAAGCATTACCAGCAGTAACAGATCCATTCTCTCTTCTGAAAGCTGGTCTTAACTTTGCTAAAGTTTCAACGGTAGTACCCGGACGCATAAACTCATCTTGAGCAAAAACGATAGGATCTTTTTTACGCTGAGGAATTTCTACATTTACAACCTCTTCAGCCAAACGTCCATTCTCCCATGCAGCCGCCGCTTTTTCTTGTGACCATGCTGAGAATTTATCTTGATCTTCACGAGAAATGTTGTACATGTCTACCAAGTTTTCAGCAGTCTGTCCCATTCCATCTGTACCGTAAAGTTCTTCCATTTTTGGATTGATAAATCTCCATCCAAAAGACGAGTCGTGCATTTGAGCATCTCTACCATAAGGTTTAGAAACTTTAGAGATAACCCAAGGTCCTCTTGTCATATTTTCTACACCTCCTGTAATATACACATCACCTGCTCCATCTTTAATCGCTCTTGCAGCATTCACTGTGGCAGCCATACCTGAGGCACACAATCTGTTTACAGTTTCACCTCCAGAAGTATGGGGTAAACCGGCCAATAAGCCAGACATACGTGCCACGTTTCTATTATCTTCTCCCGCTTGATTTGCACAACCGAAAATAACATCTTCTACTTCATCAACATTCAAAGAAGGGTTACGTTCAACCAAGGTTTTGATTACATGTGCAGCCATATCATCAGGGCGCACAGCACTTAAGGTTCCACCAAAATTACCTATGGCAGTTCTAATACCGTCTACTATATATACTTCTTTACTCATAATCAAATTTTGTAGGGCGAAGATAACAATAGTGATCAAAACCATTGTGAATAGATGTTGAAAAGTATATGACCAAAGGACAGAATATTCCTTTATTTTTATGGACGACAGCAAAATGTCGAAACTAAAAACAAACAAAATGAAACATGTAATTTCTATGCTAGCATTATTACTAGCCGTGCAATTTACACAAGCCCAAGAAGAAACCTCTTCAGAAGATCAACGCTACCAAGATTCCATTGCACAAATCAATGCAAATAACGCCACTTCTGCAAAAAGTAAGGAAGCTTATAACTTAGGAATTTCTCAATTTGAGAAAAAGGAATTTGCCGCAGCCTTGATGAGTTTTACTCAATCTGTAGAGGTTGATCCAAATTTTGAAGATGCACACTACAACAAAGGAATCACGGAAATTGAATTGAAAAAATTCGAACCTGCTATTCAGAGTTTTACAAAACAGATTGCTTTAAATCCGTCGGCAGCTAAAGCTTATGCTAAAAGGGCCTACGCCTACCAAAGTTCTAGTAAATATGGTGAAGCTGAAAAAGATTATGAAAAAGCAATTCGCCTTGACAACAAAAATGCAGAGTATCATTACAATTATGGGACACTTAAATTTTTACAACAAAATTACGAGAGTGCCATTGAAAGTTTTGATGCTGCTATTTCTATTGAACCGAGTATGGTTTACGCATACAATGATAAAGGAAGTTGTTACCGTATGATGGAGAACTATCCTATGGCCATCAAACAATACGATGAGGCTTTGAAGAAAAACCCAAACCTTCCTTTTGTACTGAACAACTTGGGTACAACCAAAAAGAAAATGAAAAATTATGAGGGTGCTATTGGAGATTTCAACCGAGCAATCTCTATTGATAAATCATTTCATTTAGCCTATTTGAATAGAGGAGTTACGTTAATGGCAAAAAACAGAATAGATGATGCTATTAACGACTTTAAAAAATGTATAGAAGTAGCTCCAGATTATTCTGCTGCTTATGCTAATCTAGCAGGTGCTCTCTTTAAAAAAGAAGAATACCAAGAAGCTTTAAAAATGGCCAACAAAGCCATAGAATTGGACCCTCAAAATGCATCGGCATACGTGAATAGAGGAATGATTAACGAGATGTTAAGAAATCAAGACAAAGCATGTGCCGATTGGCTTAAAGCCAAAGAGCTAGGTGCAGAAATGGGTGAAAGATATTATTCTGGAAATTGTGGATATTAGAAAATTAGAGATGAAGAAAAAAATACTAACAGGAGGAATCTTTTTGGCTGCTTTATTTATGCAAAATGTAGCAGCACAAGAAGTAGAATTTAAATCTTCCAACTTTAAAGATCAAAAAGACGAATTTAAATTAATCGAGGAAGGACTTGAAAACGCTGAGCCCTTATACGAAGCTGGATTTGAACTGGTTTTCAACGTTAAGGACCCTGAAATGAATTTCAAAAAAGCCCTAAATTATTACTTAAAGGCTCAAGAATTCAACCCGAACAGTGCTTTAAACAATTTCCACATCGGTATTTGTTATTACTATTCTTCGGAGCCTTATAAAGCGATTGATTACATCTTAAGGGCCAAGGAACTTAATGATGAATGCGACCCTTTCTTGTACTATTACGTTGGAGCTGTATATCAGTTAGAAGAAAAATTCAATGACGCCATTCAGGCATACAAGTACTTTGAAGCAGAATACAAAAAAGCAGATGACTTTTCAAAATTCGTAACGCAACGCAAAAGAGAGTGTGCCTATGCAAAAGAACGAAAAGCCAATCCAGAACGTGCTTGGGTAGACAACATGAGCAGTATCAATACAGCCTATGATGAGATAGCACCCTCTATTACCACAGATGGATCTCAAATCATCTATAGTTCGAACAAACCTAATGGACACGACCAAGACGAAGTAGGTGAATACGACATGGATATTTATTATACAGAGTTTGAAAATGGAGCTTGGAATTCACCTACCCCACTCCCTGGAAGTGTAAATACACCCAATGATGAAGTTGTAAACAACTTGTACTACGATGGAACAAAACTATTACTTCACAGAGAATTAGATGGGCAAACAGACATTTTTGAATCTTATTTAAATGGTGCCAATTGGATGAATGCTAATCAGCTTCCCGTTCAAATTAGTTCAGATAGGAACAATGAGAAATACGCTTCTTATAATTTCGATGGATACAAAATTTATTTTGGTAGAGAAGTTGCCTCGCGTTCTAATGGTTACGACATTATGTTTTCAGGATTGCGCAGTAGAATTAATGGAGATTATGGTGCAGCCTCTAATGTTAGTCAAGTAAACTCTAAATTCAACGATGGTCCTATATATTTAGCCATAGACGGAGAAACTATGTATATAGCATCACAAGGACATGGTTCTATCGGGGGATATGATATTTTCGTTTCTTATAAAAAACAAGGAACCTGGACAAAGCCTGAAAACATGGGCTACCCTATCAACACACCTTATGATGACTTCTTCTTTGCTAACACCGCTAATGGGAAATATGCTTATATAGCTTCAAATAGAGCTGGTGGAAAAGGAGGGTTTGATCTCTACAAGGTTACTTTCTGGGGAGCTCCGAAAGAACCAGCCTTAGATATGGAAGACTATTTATTGGCGAGTGTTGCTTCACCTATAAAAGACCCACAAATTGCCACAACTGTTGAAGTCAACAAAACTTCTTTAACGGTATTCAAAGGGAAAACATTAGATGCTTTAACAGGAAAAGCGGTTGAAGCTGAAATAGACATAATTGATAACGAAACCGGAAAAGTAATTGAACAGTTTACCACTAACAGTGCTACAGGAAAATTTCTACTTACCCTACAAGCCGGTAAGAATTACGGAATAAGTGTAAAAGCTGACGGATATTTATTCCATTCAGAAAACTTTGATATACCCAACGGAAGTGCTTACCAATTGGTAAATAAAATCATTGAATTGAAAAACATAGCCGTAGGTAGTAAAATAGCGCTTAGAAATATCTTTTTTGATGTGGGTAAAGCCAATTTAAGGGCAACTTCTAATGCTGAGTTAGACCGTCTCGTAAAATTACTGAAAGACGTACCCAGCTTGAAGATAGAAATCTCTGGACATACCGACAATACGGGATCCTCATCTATCAACGACAAACTTTCTCAAGACAGGGCCCAAGCCGTAGTTAATTATTTAATCAATAACGGTATTGCTAAGGATAGAATTACAGCCAAAGGATATGGTTCATCCCAACCTATTGCTACTAATAATACGGCAGCGGGTAGGCAAGAAAACAGAAGAACTGAATTTGAAATTATCGAGAATTAATCTCTCAATTTGAAAAAGAAAAAGCCCCGAAATTATTCGGGGCTTTTTTATTATCGTAATTCGTAGATGTATATTTTGAGGTTTTCTTTATTTACTTGATAAAAGCGATTCTTTAATTGATGTAAAAACGCTCGTCCTCTATAATTGTTGAAACTATTGAGCATTTCTATTAATTCTCCTTCCTCATTAAAAATAAATATCTCGGGTATATCCTGTTTAGATTTATCTTTTTTGGTTATCGTAAATGCAATCAGTTTTTTCGATAAATCATCATAATGAGCATTATAGATTACAATACTTTCTTTATATCTCTTAAGGATGGTATCATGAATTCTTCCTTTATCGAAAAGTGTGTAAGGCTTCACCCCTACCTTGAAAGAGTCTAATTGAAGGGTATAGGTTTGCTGTAACTCAAATTCATCATTGTACCTCTTAATTTTATCAGAATATTCATGAATACTCAAAACATTATTTCCATGAACATTGATCCAACGTGGAATTCTTTCACAATCTGCAGAATCTAACATATTCTCAAATGCGTCTTGCAACACAAACTTATACTCTAAAGAATCAGCAAAAACATTCTTCACAAATAACATTTTTGGCTTCTTCAAAAATTCTTTATTTGTCTTTATTCTTTCTGACAAACTATCATTCCTATTAAAAAGAGGGTAATCTACTAGACTCACCAGTAGAGATTTCCCATTTTCTAAAATAAAATCACTTTTAGCTTGTACAAAACCTCCATATCTTGCACACTCTTTTACGATTGTGGAAACTTCCTGATTTAAAAGTAAATTTCCATCACTATCTAAACAATAGAGCTGAGAATCGATATAGAAAAAGAATTTATTCAAATTTACGGCTTGAAACCCCTTCAAATATCTTTCATCCAAAATATCAGCTAGAGTATCTATGTAAATATGCTTCTTGAAAACACCGTCATCGGAAAATATAGATATCGTACAAGTTGTATCCTTTTCCATATACCCTTTAAATAAGGCTATATACTTCAACGAATCTAATTCAAACGCCGAGACATTTAAAAACTTTGTGTACTTCCACTTTTCATCCAGATCAATAGAATCTATAAGTATTAGATGTTCACTTTCATCTATGGTCTTTACAGCAATTGTTTCTCTTTCACAACTAAAGAATGATAGTGAAAAAATAATTAGTGGTAATAATAAATATGATTTTTTAGATAGTTTTACGGTATAAGGTTTACTCGTTATATTCATCGCTTCTCTCAGTTCTGTATATGTCGTTTCAGTAACTGTATTTGAGTTACTAAATCTTTGACATTTACATGAACAACGGTATCTAATTGACCATTATTAAATAAAATATATCCAGAATTATTCTCCCCTACAGTTTTACTAAACTTGTAATAAGGGTCCAAAAATACATTTTCCCTTTCTTTCTCCAAGAAACTTGATATATCTATTACAGCTCCTCTTCCCGAAACCATAAAAAGAACATCTGTTGAATCTAAGTAAGGATTCATTTCAGCTATTAGTGATTCGGTGCATTTTACACAGCTTTTTTCTCCTGAAAAGAAAACAAATGCTCGCTTATTCTCAAAAACATTCTCTATTCCTTTATCGTTAAAAAAGTGTTCAATTTTATCAGTTAGAACTTCTGATTCATTATTGTTATTACCTCCACAACTTGTAATAAGTAACAACATCAAACTAATTCTAGTTATATTCAAAAACGTCATAACAATTTGAATGCAATCGTTTTATGTAATATTTACCCTTTGAATAATAAATACCACCTCCAAAGGAGTAATTATCTTTTTTGTATTCTCCTAATTTCTGCCAATCCTTTGAATAAATTATCATATCTGGGACTTCCATGGCACTCTCTTCATTTGAGTATCGATTATTTAAATAAACGATATAATCACCTGTACTCTCATCTATCCAAACGTAGTGGATCACACTCTTTCCTTCCACACTAGCCTGAATTATCTCTCCGTAATTCTCGAGGTCTTTAACCTTAGGCAACCTGTAGCCTATTTCTACA
>NZ_JAWWCF010000080.1:0-12234 GCF_033720595.1 Lishizhenia sp.
AAAAAAGCGGCTCTACACCGCTTTTCTAAACTATTTAATTTTTAACAGGGATACCATTTTTATCTTTGAAATTTCCTGTAGCAATAAGGATAATATCAATTAATGACCAAATTCCTAGTCCTCCTAAGGTAATAAGCATTAAGATACCTGTTCCAATTTTACCTGCGTAAAAACGGTGTACACCGAAACCTCCTAATAATACTGCAAGTAAGATTAAAGTAACAAAGTCTAGGCTGCTTTTTTGTTCCATGTCTAAAGTTTGGTTTTCCATAAGTAATTGTTGTTGAGCTAAGTGTTTACCACGAAAAGTGATTGAAATTTAAGTAGCTCGGTTAATAATGTTTTAGTTTTCGGAAGTGAATATAATAAATTTTTTCACTTAGGAGCTGCCTAGAAAGGGGAGGAGGCTTCTGCAGTGAAGCTAGGATTTAGGGTGTTATTTATTATAGGATAGAGGTGAGTGGTGACTAATTCTTCTTCGGGGAATTGATATTTATACAGGTATACTGAAATAAAATTGACTTCCTTCATTGATCTTGGATTCTACCCATATTTTACCGTGGTGAAGGCTCACTATTTTTTTACAATGTGCTAAACCTATACCCGTACCCTCGTAATAATCTTTGGAATGAAGTCTTTTGAAAATGGAGAAAATTTCATGTTGATGTTTTTCTGAAATTCCTATTCCATTATCGCGAACACAGAAAGTCCAATGGTCCTTTTCTTGGTGAGCACTGAGGTTAACTTGCACAGGGTTATCGGGCTTTTTAAATTTAATAGCATTACTGATGAGGTTTTGGAATAAAAGTCGCAATTCAATTTCTACTCCTTTTACTACAGGTAGATTTTTGTATTCAATTTCAACCGTGCTTTGCTGAATTGTTGTGTCGAGATCTTTTAGAATATCTGCAATTAAAAACTCTGTGTTAACTTCCTGAAGGTTTCTAGTTTGACCTATTTTACTGTAGTCAAGAATTCCTTCTATGAGGTCGCTCATTCTTTTGCTGGATGTTTGCAAGTAATTTAAAAATTGCTCAGATTTTTCGTCCATATTTACGCCGAGATGTTTTCTTAATAAGGTTACCAAACTTGTTATCGTGAACAAGGGTTCTTTTAAGTCGTGCGATGCTATATATGCAAAATTCTCTAGCTCTAAATTTTTGGTGATGAGCTCCTCTGTTTTTTCTTGTATTTTTTCTTCCAGTTTTCTGTTGAAAGCTAATTGTTTTCCATGACTTTCAACTTTTTGGTCAATATTTTTAATAAATACGTAAATGAGAGGTTTGCCCTCCAAAATGTACTTACAAGGTGTTGCTTCTGCATGAAAGATACTTCCATCTTTTCGTACGAATTTTGTTTGTACGGTAAGTTTATCTTCACTCTGCATATCTTCTAACACCGATTCAGAATTTTCTAGTTCATCTTTGGTGTGTAAATCGAATATTTTTAATGTATCCAATTCCTCTTTGGTGTAACCAAATTCTTTCAATGCACTCTCGTTAATATTGAGGATATTCATTTCCATATCATGGATAAGAATAGGAATAACCGCCATTTCAAACATTTGCTTGAAGATATCTCCTTTTTCATCTAGAGTTGTAAAACCTTCAAGTTTATTTTGAACATTTTCCATGAAGAGTGTTTTATTGATTACTTTTTGGGGTGGTTAAGTTAAAATAAATATACTATAAGTTCCATTATAAATTAAATGTTCTTTCGATGAGCTTATAGTTTTATTCCAAAAATACATACATCATCCACTTGTTCGTTCTCTCCTTTCCATTGTTGAAAGCTTTTGCTGATTTTGATTTTTTGCTCTTTCATGGGAAGGTGACTTATTTCTAAGAGGAGCTTTTTAAGATTTTTACGCATGAATTTTTTATTTTTTTCTCCTCCAAATTGATCCACAAACCCATCGGATAGGAGGTAGTAGCAATCTCCTTTTTTTATGTTAAAGATTTGGTTTTCAAAAGGCTCGTAGGTAGATAATCCTCCTATAGGCTGTCTATCTGCTTTAAAAATTTCCACAGTGTTTTCCCTTACGCGATACACCGGATTATTCGCCCCTGAATACTGTACCTCTTGTTTCTGAAAATCAAAGCAACAAATGGATATGTCCATCCCGTCTTTTATAGAAAGCTCAGAGAAAGAAAACATTTCGTCAAAAAGCACGTGAAGTTTATCTAAAATGGTGGAGGGTTCAGTGATTCCAAATGCATTAATGGTACGTTGTATTAAACCATGACTTAAAGCACTTACAAAAGCCCCTGGAACACCATGGCCGGTACAGTCACCCACGGCAACAATTACTTTGTTATCAATCTTGCTACAGTAATAGAAATCACCACTTACCGTATTCCTAGGGAGGTATATTACGAAGGAGTCGTGAAGGATTTGGTGAATGTATTTTTTGGAAGGCAGTAAACCGAGTTGAATGCGTTTCGCATAGTTGATTGAGTCTTGAATTTCTTTACTTTTCTCTAGTAATTCCTCTCTTTGGTTAAAAATTTCTAGAGACATTTTATTGAAGGCTTCAGAAAGTTGACCAATTTCATCAACGGTGGTCGGAGGAATAGTTTTACCGTAATCTCCATGTGCAATTTCCGCAGCGATGGATTTTAGCTTAATCAATGGTTTGGATATCTGTCGTGTAATTCCTGTTACCAAAAGTATGAAGATAATAATCACCCCTGCACTTAGGGAAAGTACTTTGTACCGTAATTTTTGAATAGGAGCTAAAATTTCTTTTTTATCAATTTCTGCTAAAATCACCCAGTTTAGCCCCTCAATTTTTAAGGGACTAGATGCGCTTAAAACTTCTATGTTTCTGTAGTCGTTAATGATGGAAATATTGGTTCTGCCTTTCAGTGCTTCTGTTACAGAAGGGGTTTTAACGGTTAATTGATTTAAGGAGTTGTCAATAAACCTGGATTGACTTTTTATAATGTATTTATCATCAACAAGATAAGTTTCTCCAGTGTTACCTAATCCTTGAAGAACTGTATTGGTAAGCATAATGTTGTCAATATCATGAGAAGGAATTGTAAAACCGAGTATTGCTCTAAATGTTCCATCGGGATAATAGATGGGGGTAGCAGTAGCGAGGTATAATTCATTGCGTATACGCACATAATCAAATAGGGTAGTTTTTTTTGTTTTAAAAACGCGTTTATAAATATTTTTAATGTATGTGCTGAGTGTATCCTCGATGTCTGCAGTAAACATTAGTTTTCCATCGAAATGAGCAATGGAAAAATGGGATGAATCGTAAATAATTATCATATCATGATAAGATTCATTGATCATGAAGGAATTAATGGGCTTGCGTCTAAACACAGAGTCTTTTTTTTTGTGTACTCCTTTTAACATTAAATCAATTTCTACTGAGGTAGCTGCAATTTGAGTGCTTTTGAGTTTACCATCTAAAAAGTCTTTGATGAATTCAGTTTTGATAACTCGCGATGCTGTGAGCTGTTCAAAAGTTCTGTTTAGAATAGCTTTCTTGGTGAGGTTAAAAGAGTAGAAGCCTACGACTAGTATTGTAAGTACCCCAAGCCCGATAAAGGCAATTAATATCTTCAGTCTTATTTTGCTCCTTATATAGAGAATGAGCTTCTTCATCAGAGGTTGTTTACTAATAATTTTTGGAATTCTATCGCTACAGTAATTTAGTGAAATCGAGGATGTTATTCAATTTATTGTGACATAGTGGCGTATATATGGGGTACGTGTGAAGTTGAGAAGGAAAATTGTGAACAAAAAAAATCCCTCCCGAAATTTCGAGAGGGATATAATTTCAAAGTAATTGAAGATTACACACGGATGTGACCATCTCCAAATACGTAATATTTATTGGTTACCAATTGTTTCAATCCTAGTGGACCTCTATGGTGAAGTTTGTCTGTTGAGATTGCTAATTCTGCACCAACTCCCATTTGTCCCCCATCCGTAAATCGGGTAGAGGCATTGTGGTAAACTGCGGCAGAGTCAACCTGTTCCATAAATACTTCTGCCTCTTTTGCATCTTCTGTTAAAATCGCAGCGGAGTGACCTCCAGAGTATTTATTAATCATTTCGATAGCTGTTTCTTCATTGTCTACAGCACTCAACATGATTTTCATTGCTAAAAATTCTTCATACCATGTATTTTTATCTTCAACAACTGTATTATTCGGTAGTGTGCTGGCTAATGAAGCATCTACTACAACCTCTACCTGATGGTCGTTTAAAATGGTATTCAAATCTTTAACCTTTGCTTCAAAATCAGGAATATTTTTATCAATTAACACTTTATCCAAAGCATTACAACCCGAAATTTTATCAGTTTTCGCATTGATAACAACTTTGACTGTTTTTTCCCAATCTGCATTTGGCGTTATGTAAAGAAAGTTGTTCCCTCTACCGCTAATTAATACGGCACAGGTTGCGTGTTCTTTTACAAAAGCAATCAATCTTTCACCACCTCGAGGTACAATTAAATCAAGCTTTTCATCTGGGTTACGCAAAAAGTCTTGTGTTTCTTGGCGGTTCATGTGTAAGAGTTTGATCCAATCTTTACTCAAACCATTTTCTTCTAAGGCTTGGTGCCAGCATTTTTCTAAAATAAGGTTAGAAAATTTCGCTTCTTTACCTCCTTTTAGTAATATTTTGTTGTTGGCTTTAAAGGCCAATACAGCAGCTTCAATGGTAACATCAGGTCTAGATTCATAGATAATCATGATGGTTCCAAATGGAGCTGTTTTGTTTTGAATGTTCAGACCTGTTTCTAAGGTTCTGTTAGAAATTACCTGTTGTACAGGGTCTTCCTGTTGACGCACTTCTTTGATGGCTTGAATCATTCCATCCACCTTTGCTTCATTTACAACTAAACGGTCGTAAAGTGCTTGGTCATCTTTTTGAAAAGCGTCTAAATCTTTTTGGTTTTCTGCTATAATGGCTTGTTTGTTCTCCGCTATAATTCGCATCATAGCATCGAGTACGTCGTTCTTTTTATTGGTATTTAATAATTCCATGTGTGTAATGTCTTGTAAAAATGTATGTTATTTTTCTTCGCCTTTGTCGTTCACGAATTTTGTTCCCACTTCTTTTCCTTCCAAAATGTCGATAATGATGTCGTCGTATTTACCGTTGGCAATGTAGGTTGGAATGTTTTTCTTGGCTGTACCTTTGGCGATACGCAATTTAGATTTCATTCCACCACGTCCTTCTCCTTCTCCTTTTTCTGAAGCTTGAACATATTTTTCAACGTTTTGATCTACACTTACGGTATTCAATTTACGTGTATCATCATCGTCTGGGTGCCCCGTGTATAAACCGTCTATATCGGTAAGGATGATAAGCATGTCGGCGTCGATTAATTCGGCGACCAAACTGGCTAACTCATCGTTATCGGTAAACATAGACATGGAAAGTGACACAGCATCATCTTCGTTGGCGATAGGAATAATTCCCTCGTGTAGTAATGCTTCGTAACAATTGATCATGTTCTCTCTGTGTAGTCCTGGATCAAAATCTCTTTTGGTGGCCAAAACTTGGGCACAGCGCATACCATAATCGTGAAATATACTGTAGTAGTGACGCATCATACGTGGTTGACCAACCGCAGAAAATACTTGTCGACGTATAGAAGGTTCTTCAATGGAACATTCTCCCAAGACCTCTTTCCCGGCAATGGTTGAACCCGAAGATACGAGTACGGTGATAATATCTCTTTCGTATAAGTAGGCGATTTGTCTGACTAAATTTTTTAATATCGGGCCTACAATTCTGTTGTCTCTATTGGTCATCACATTGGTTCCTACTTTGATGACCACTTTTTTCTTGTGCATATTTTGTGTTTGAGTGAATTAACTTTGTTCGCCAAGTTCTACAGCTCTATCAAAGGCTGCATAAGCGGCTTTCTTAATTAATTCGTTAACGTTATTGTCTTCTAATGAATCTAAAGCGGCGCGTGTAGTACCTCCTTTAGACGCAACTCTGTCCATCAATGTTTGTGGACTCACATTGGCATGATTGAAAAGTTCTACGGCCCCTTCGAATGTATTGGATACAAGTATTTTTGAATCGTTCGGAGAGAAGCCCATTTTCAATGCAGCTTCCATCATAGAGTGCATGAAGTAAAATACATAAGCTGGTCCAGATCCTGAGATACCTGTAGAGGCGTCAATAAAGTTTTCATTTTTTACGCGGATAGATTCTCCGGTTGTGTCCAGTAAGTTTCTCACCATGATGAGTTCAACTTTAGAAACCTCTGGAGATTCTGTGTAAGAGGTAACACCTTTTCCTACCTGTGCAGGAAGGTTAGGCATAGTTCTTACCACTTTTTTTACACCCAATCCTTCTTGGATGGATTCTATTGTAACACCCGCCATAAGTGATACAAAGATTTGTTGGTCGTTTACCAAGTGTTTTATTTTAGCGTATAAATCATCACAGTGGTATGGCTTTACCGCTAAAAATACGATGTCTGCCTGTGGCAAACAATCTTCGATATTATTGAAAGTATCGAAGTGTGGTACTTCCTCTAGTTTAGCAAGTACTTCTTGAGAAACATCATAAATCTGAATGTTTCTTCTGTTTTTGAAAGGAGATGTTGCCATCCCTTCTGCATAGGTAAGCCCCATATTTCCGGCCCCTATCATTAAAATTTTCATCTTAAAAGATTTTAAATTTTCGCAAAATATTAGACGCAAAAAAACCAAGTAACTGTTGTTATTTGGTCATATCATCGTCTAACAAAACGCTTTATTACTAATTATTTCAAGTTGCCTTTAAAATAACACTTTTCTTGGTTTATCCAAAATTAATCCTGATTAATAAGGTGTTAGGTAAGGAAGTAAACCTTAAAGCTTAAGTTTTTGCGAAATATTTGTTTGTTGTAGCCTACTACCAGTGAGCTAGTTGAGTTCTATTTTTTGCCAATTTTCACGTAGGCGTAAATATTCCTTTTTAAAACGTGAGAGGTAATAGTTTACAGCTCCCTTTCTGTCAGAATCTGGGTCTTTATCGTTGATAGCTTTAAAACTACTTTTAATTAAACCAATGATATCTGAATGCAACAGAAGTATGGAGGCTTGTTCATCTATTTCCTGATCGGTGAATACACTTTTAATGGATTCTAATTCTAACTGTTCTGTGGGTGTAATGCTACGTTTCTCTTTTAATTGATCTAAATAGGGCAACAGGGTAGCACTTAACTCCACAAAGTTTTTCAACACCAAAAGTGCCTTATTAATTTGTGATATGTTTGAAGTGTTCATGACTGTATTGTTTAGCGTTTGTAAGTCGTTCTATTATATAAACGTAAAAAGTGGCTATAAAGTTGACTCTCAGTAAAGAATCAATTAAAAAAGCAGGTGTGAACCACACCTGCTTTTCGATCGCTACTAAGTATATATGTAAACTTAACTTATGAAATTCTATTGCGGATGATGGTGACCTTTGGTGCTGTGTGCGCCTTGTTTATGGCCTTTACATTTTCCTTCACATTGGGCTTTACAAGCTTCTTTCTTTTGAGCTTTTAATTCAGCCAACTTTTCTTTTTGTTCTTGTGTTAATTCATTTTCAATTTTAGCCCTTCCTTCTTGACGCTGTTTTCTTGCTTTTTCTTTCAAAGCAATCATTTCAGCACGTGTTTCCTCTGCTTTCTTTATGTTTTCTAGTTCTATGGCATAGATTTTCTTTTTTTGAGCTTCGGTAAGATCTAGGCTTTCGGCCATCTTATCTACACGTTTTTGCGCCTTTTGTTCTGGCGTCATTTCCACGCGTTCTTTCTTCTTTACGTCTGGCTGATCTTGTCCAAAACTAAGGGGAGCAATTAGGGCAAGGACTAGAATTAAAATATACTTTTTCATGTCTATTGTTTTAGTATTCACTTTTTAGACCGTTGAAAAAGAGAGTGGTTTAATGGCTAATGTTGTATTAACGACTATTTAACATTTGTTAAGAAAGGCTGAGTCAAAGAGAAAGAAGGAATTATTTTTTGTTTCTCGGATGATAACTAATGATAGCTTCACGCAAAAATGAACTGTCTAGGTGGGTGTAAATTTCTGTAGTGGTGATAGATTCGTGCCCTAACATTTCTTGTACAGCTCGTAAGTTTGCTCCGCCTTCTATGAGGTGTGTTGCAAAGCTATGTCTGAAGGTGTGGGGACTCACTGTTTTGGTTAAACCAATGCGTTCAGAAAGTTGTTTAATGATGGTGAAAATCATCACTCGGGTTAGTTGCTTTCCTCGTCTATTAAGAAAAACAAAATCTTCATGGCCTTTTTGAATATTGAGGTGTTGACGTATTCCTTCTTGGTACAATTTAATTTCTTTTTCAACAGCAGGGGCTACGGGAACCAGGCGTTCTTTATCGCCTTTACCAATAACGCGCATAAAACCTTGTTCAAAAAAAATGTGCGAAAATTTAAGATTAACCAATTCGCTCACACGGAGTCCGCAGCTGTAGAGGGTTTCAAGAATTGCCTTGTTGCGGTGTCCTTCATTGGTGCTTAAGTCTATTGCACCAATGAGTTCATCAATTTCATTTATGGTTAAGAAGGTGGGAAGTTTTTTTCCAACCTTTGGCATTTCTAATAATTGAGAAGGATCATGATCCATTTCATCTTCTAATATTAAGAAGAGAAAGAATTGTTTAACGCCTGAGATAATTCGCGCTTGAGACCTTGCGCTAATTCCTAAATCGTATAAATCAGCAATAAAATTTTTAAGGTCTTGGTAACTAATTGTAGTAGGTGAGTTGTTGGTCACTTCAAAAAAATCTCTGAGTTTTAAAACATCACGTTGATAGGCCAGAATCGTATTTTCTGATAGTCCTTTTTCTATTTTCAAGTAAGCCACAAAATGCTTAATATAGCGTTCCCAACTCATATGCAATGAATATACTAATTATCAACGGTCCAAATTTAAACTTATTAGGCAAACGCAAACCCGAAGTATACGGAAATGAAAGCTTTGAATCTTATTTTGCTAAGATGAAGGTAGATGGGGTAGTGCTTAGTTATTTTCAATCGAATATAGAGGGCGAAATTATTGATGCCATTCAGCGAGAAGGAATTGACGGAATTGTTTTAAATGCTGGTGCATATACGCATACATCGATAGGTATTAGAGATGCTATTGAAGCTGTAGACACTCCAGTAGTGGAAGTGCATATTTCTAATGTATGCAATAGAGAAAGTTTTAGACATACAAGTTACCTTACACCTGTATGTGTTGGTTCTATTTTAGGACTGGGATTAAAGGGCTATGATTTAGCGATAGAATATCTTAAAAGTTAAGACATAAAAAAAGGTCCTGATTTTCATCAGAACCTTTGAGCGGGAGACGAGACTCGAACTCGCGACCCTCAGCTTGGAAGGCTGACGCTCTACCAACTGAGCTACTCCCGCGGACGGGTCAAAAGTAGTAAATTAATCTAATTTGACAATCAAAAAAATGAAAAAAAATGAAAGAAAAAATAATAAATCTTTACAGAGAATTTAATCACTTTGGAAATCAGTTAAATATGGATTTCGAAATTTTATCGCCGGGTAAAATTTTATACAAGATGAAAGTAGGAAAAGAGCATTTGGCAACTCCAATTGCTGCTCATGGTGGTGCTTTAGCTGGATTAATGGACGCAACTTTAGGGGTGGCAGGTCTAAGTAAGATGGCTGAACATGGAAAAATTGTGAGTACCGTTGAGTTTAAAATCAATTATTTGGCCCCGGCTCAGATCAATGACGAGTTAGAAGCGATAGGTCATGTGATTTCAGCAGGGAAAAGAATACTCTATATAGAAGGAGAGATTTATAAGTTCTTGGATGGAGAAAAAGTGATTATAGCCAAAGCCAACGGAACATTCAATGCATACCCTGCAGAAAAGGCAAAAATGCATTTTAAATAATGGATACTTTTGAGGAGCTACCTTAATAGAGGAGCCAGGAAAGGATAATTAATTATCACAAAAAAAATGCTGTCCCTAAAGACAGCATTTTTTTATTTATCGTGGGGTGTGAGAAAATCTACATCACCTGCTTTCATTTTATGATAACCTTGAGCAACGTATGCCAGCATGATGCGCATCGTATCGAACGCTTCTTCAGATACAGGAGAAATTTCCTTTTTCTGAAGTTTCAATAAGAGTTTCATGTATAGGGCATGGAAGCAAATTTCCAAAGGATGCAATTCTCCCAAATTACTTTTTTCTTGAAAGGCTTTGATGTGTTCTTCAGCCGCTTCGAATAGACCAAGGTATTTAGGGTCTTTGGTAACCGTCAATAAAGTATTGTGTAAGTAAACTAATTCAAAGTGTACTTCTTTTACTCTATTGATGTGACCTTGTTTTTCAACCCCTTGGATTTTCATTTCCTGAATTAAATCTTTGTACCAATTAACGTATTCCTTGGCCAAAGATTCACTAGGCACTTGTTTGCTGATGAATTCTTTTTCTATGCGCTCCAGATCAAAATTGTAGGCACGGATCAAATCCTCAATCTGGTACATATACAATACATACTCAGCAATGTTTTCCTTCAATTTTTGTTGTGCAATAAACATAAATGTTTGTCCTTCTTATTGTGCAGTTTCTTCTGCGTTATTTTCTTCTTCTACACTTTCCTCAACGCCAGAGATAATTTCTTGTTCTCTTTTGTTTAAATAACTGATGAAATCTTCTGTCACATCAAAAGCATCCGAAATGTATGTGATTTGTCCTCCTTTTTGGTAAAAGAATAAAATGTCGATACCATTTTCTTTGGCGTATTCATTTCCTGCTCCAGAAATTTTGTTGGCCAATGCATTGGTGTAGTTCATTGTTTCTTGCTGAAGAACGCGCCCTTCGTTTTGTTCTATTTGTTGAATCTCCTGTTGTCTACGTGCAATTTCTTTTTGGATTTTTTCGTAGTCGAAAGAAGAGATTTCGTTGTTTTGATCTCTACGTTGAACTTCAGCAGCGTATTGTTCATATTTTGCATACATACGCTCTAACTTAGATTGGTACTGCGCTTGCTTAGCTTGCAACATTGAGTCAATTTCACGGTAGTAATTGAATCCTGTAGGAATACTGTCTTGTACGTAGTATGCAATTTTTAAACCTTCAGAGTTTTTCACCTCAATTTCACTCGCGGTTTTTCCAGGAGTTTTTACGTTGGTTTCCTCTGTTGATGAAGGAGTTGTTGTGTTGCAAGATGCCAATACAAGGGCACCCATTGCAAATGAAGCTATTAATTTATTCATTCTAAGTTGCTTGATTATTTTATTTCTGATTTCTCTTGTACGTTTTTGTTGCGGAAAGATTTTTCCCAGTCTGTTCTCATGTCAACAAATCTGTTCAAACATCCTTGTAGGAAATCACTGGTAATCATTGCTTTTACATCCGCTAACCCCATTACGTCAATTTCACCAATTTTATAGGTTTGCTCAAATTGACCTAGTTCTACTTTAACAATGTACTTGTTGTTAAAATTGAAGATTTGAATTTTAAATCTTGGGTGTTCTATTTCTTCTATTACTCTCACGGTGCAAAAATGCTAAAAATACATGAAAGTGTAAAGTGCTTTAAGAACATTCTAGGCTTTTGAATTACAAATCTTATTACCCTATAGTTTTTGTAGATTATTAACAAAAGAGCTCCTTATGGTTATATCTCATTGTTTGTGTTGTTAATTCCTTAGTATGTGTGTAAAACGAAGCTTGTAGTTGTGATATTTAACAAATAGACTAATATTTGTTATAAATTTGTATGTGAATTTTTCTTGTCTAGTTTTGTGCCGACTTCCATAAGAAGATGGAAGAATATACACTAACAAACTAAATTAGTCATGAAGAAAATTTCCTTTTTACTAATGGCAATGCTGCTCAGTATAATTAGCATTGCTCAAACAAATGTGGGGAGTGGTAACTCCACAGGTCAAGCCTTACCTATCGATCCTTATTATGGGTACTCTTACTCGCAATCCGTTTATCTTTCGAGCGACATAAATGCTTCGGGATCAATAACCGGAGTTCGTTATTATGTAGATGCTGGTACAGCATTAGATGATGATGCTTATGATTGGGTTGTTTCTATTGCAACATCAACAAGAACTTCATTTTCTGGAATTTCAGATTGGGAGCCAGTAGCCAACTTCACACAAGTTTATGCAGACTCTGCATACGTGGTTGCTGATCCAGCGGGAGACTATGTTGAAATTCTTTTCAATACTCCTTTTGTATATAATGGTACAGACAATATAATAATGGCTGTGG
>NZ_JAWWCF010000081.1:0-12158 GCF_033720595.1 Lishizhenia sp.
GATGATTAGACAAAACTATGTTCACTAAATATCAAAGCATGCTCAGAGATTCCTTCAGCATCACTTTATCTTTGTACAATTGAATAATTATATTCTTGAATCGTTGAATCAAAAATCTTTGAATATCATTTCTATTTGGCAAACGGCCGGGCTGTACTTACAAGTTTACTTTAAAAGGTCAATTCTTCCTAAGCTCTCAAAGGCTTCTAGGGTCGCCTTTAACAGCCAAGCATCATTCCCCTTTTCTGCGCAAACTTTTCATACCATCCCTGTTTGAGGTTCGTTAGAAAAATGAATTTCGCATACTTCTACCTCCTACTGGGCAAAAAGCGCTCGGGTATATTCCAACAATTCCTTCCCTCCATCTTTACCATGACCTGGGATAATATGCTCTACATCCGGGAATTTTTGTTGTACCTTTTTTATGGTTTGCGACCAATCCTCAACACGAGCATCCACTAAATTACCTTTACCAGCACCCAAGCATTTTACCAAACATCCTCCAAACAAAGCTTTAGATGTTGGATAGTATACTACGGTATTATCCACCGTATGACCTGCTCCCAAATGATAAAGTTCAACATCATGCATCCCTACTGATATACGCAAAGAATCTTTAAAGTGATGTCGAGGAACTTCAACTCCATTCTTTTCGGCCAACGCAGCAGTAAGGTGAAAACTGTAAGATGGAATATTTCTTTCGTGAAAGTACTTTAGTCCTCCTAAACAATCTTCATGAAAATGAGTAACCACCACCGCCTTGATTTTAGCCTTTAATATGTTCTGTACATAATGCATTAAATCATGAGACGCTTCGTCGTTCGTTGGGGTATCTATAATTATTGCTTCTCCCTTTTCAACAACAACCATCCCATTGCAGCCTACTTTACCAAAACTCTCTGTTTCTAAAAAACTTAAATGTCTGTAGGTATTAGGTGCAACTTCCACTACATTTAAAATTACAGTAGTGTTGTCTAAATTTTGTGGTTGAATACCACAAGCAAAACACAGGGGTACTAATAACACCAACCAAGCCGCTTTCATACTAGGCTATTTTTTGAATTAGATCAACCAAACGGTTAGAGTAGCCCGCCTCGTTATCGTACCAGCCTACTATTTTTATCATGTTTCCAACTACAGAAGTCAACAAACTATCAAATACACAACTGTGTGGATTACCTAATATATCTGTAGAAACAATTGGATCTTCTATATAACTTAAAATCCCCTTTAATTCTCCCTCACTTGCCTTTTTAAACGCTGCATTAATAGCGGCTACACTCGGAGGGTTAGCTTTTACATTAATGGTTAGATCCGTCAAAGATCCATCTGGAACTGGAACGCGGATTCCACACCCCCCCATGTGTCCCTCTAATTCTGGAAATATTTTGGTCAATGCTTTAGCTGCACCTGTGGTTGTAGGCACGATTGACTGTGCTGCAGCTCGGGCTCTACGTAAATCGGCGTGAGGAGCATCGTGTAAACGTTGGTCTGTGGTATAACTGTGAACAGTTGTGATATAGGCACTTTCAATTTCACACAATTCCTTAATCACCTTTATCATAGGCGCGGCAGAATTCGTAGTACAAGATGCATTAGAAAGTACTACTTCTGCTCCATCTATTAATTCATCATTTACACCTAAAACAATTGTTTTCACATCTTCTCCTTTCGCGGGTGCACTTATGATTACCTTTTGGGCTCCCCCTATCAAATGTTGAGATGCTAATTCTTTTGTCCTAAAAATCCCTGTTGACTCCACCACCAATTCTGCACCCATTTCTTTCCAAGGAATTTGAGCGGGATCTTTATGTTGGGTAAAAGTGATTTGTTTGCCATTTTCAAAAACCAAACGCTGCCCCTCTACCTTAAAGGAATGCTTCAAACCTCTATGTACACTATCGTACTTAAGTAAATGCGCCAACGTCTCTATATCGGCCAAATCATTTACTTGTACAAGGTTAATATCGTCTCTGTCTAAAATTAATCGGGTTAAATAACGACCAATTCTTCCAAAACCATTAATTCCAATATTTATCATTCTGTATATGTGTCTTTACCTAGTTCGTCATTAAAATTAGCCTCTCGTAAAATTGTGCTAATATTTTTGACATTAATTCCATTATTATCCAAATTTAATCTTTACATTTAGAAAAAACATTAAATCATGGTACAAACAGACTTAATTTTCAATGCTGCCATAATCGCCATTATTGCTGGGCTGATTTTCAAAAGTATTGTCATTGTAAAAGAACAAACCTCAGCGGTCATAGAACGCTTAGGAAAATTCAATAAAATATGTGATTCAGGGTTACATTTCATTATACCCTTTATTGATAGAAAGGTAGATATCGTAAACCTCAGGGTACAACAATTAGATGTTGGGGTAGAAACAAAAACAATGGATGATGTATTCGTCAATTTAAAGGTTTCTGTACAGTTTAAAGTCACAAGAGAGAAAGTTAGAGATGCTTACTACTCTTTAGACAATGCCAGAGGTCAGATTGCATCTTATGTATTTGATGACGTTAGAGCTGAGGTACCTAAATTAGAATTAGACGACGTCTTTGCAAAAAAAGACGATATAGCTAAAGCCGTACGTATTAACATCGCCGAAATCATGGAGGAATTCGGATACACGATTATTAAAACATTGATTACCGACATAGACCCCGACCACAAAGTGAAAGAATCTATGAACCGTATTAATGCGGCAAAAAGAGACAAAGAAGCTGCCATGGAAGTAGCAGCGGGTAGAAAAATTACAATTATTGCCGAGGCAGAAGCAGAAGCAGAGTCGAAAAGACTTTCTGGTGAAGGTATTGCTCGTCAACGTTTAGAAATAGTGAGAGGATTCAAAGAATCTGTAGAAGATTTCCAAAAAACCTTGAAAAATGTTTCGCACGAAGAAGTAATGCAATTTGTATTGTTAACACAGTATTTTGACACCATCAACAACGTAGGTTCTAACTCTAAAAACACGTCTATTTTGATTCCTCACTCGCCTGGAGCGATGCAAGATTTTCAAAATCAAATCATTCAAGGAACATTTATTGGAGAAAAACTCAATGAGTTCACAGACGACGATGATGATCAAAAAGACAATGATTAATAGTTCTCTGCCGGTCTTTGAAAGATCGGCAGTTTTTCTTCCCAATTTTCAAGTATACACGGCATGCTTAAATCTTTATTCATAGGTCTTCTAACCCTTCTTATCCTCTGGGTACCTGCTTATTTCCTGGACTATAAAATCACACAAGAAATTCAAATCCCCATCAAATGGTTACTCATCATAGTAGGTGCTTTATTGTTAGAGCGTTTCTTAAAATACATGATGTTTTATCCTTTTAAATTCTTTGGATTGCACAACAGTAAGAATGTAATCGTACAACAGCTCTTGAACTTTTCATTCAGTGCTGCTTACATTTCCCTATGGCTAGCTGTAGGCATCACCCCTATCAATGCTGTGGTGCAGGGTAAGGTTCCAGAAAAAATCTTTTCCAATTCAGACTTTTTGATCAGCGCATTGTTTTTCACCCTTTATGCTGTTCTCTTTTCCTTTCTTTGGATCCTTTTTAATCGGAATAAATCAGAGCAAGCTTAACTGCACAACCTCTTCTTTTTTCGCTTCACCATCATCATTGAAATTTGATATGGCAACCCCTAATAAACGCAAAGGCATTTTTCTATCGTAATTATCAACGATCAATTGCAACGCCAAATTCCAGATTTCATTTTTTGTAATCAATTCTTTATTTCCAGTGTAAGCACGGGTCAATTGGGAAAAATCTGCAAATTTTAGTTTAATGGACAGTGTATATCCCTTTTTCTCAGATTTCTCATAGCGTTTCCAAAGGGCGTCTACTACCTTTTTCAATTGAAATTCTATTTCATCTCTTTCTAAAATGTTCTCACTAAGTGTTCGTTCGGCCCCTATACTTTTACGCTCTCTATGTGCCTTTACAGGTCTATGATCTATTCCTCTGGCGATATGATAAAAGAAATGTCCTGCCTTTCCAAAATAGGTACTTAACTCTTGTTCACTGAATTTTAATAAATCCTTTCCATGATATATACCTAGTTCTTTCATTTTTTGAGCAGTTACCTTCCCAACTCCAAAGAATTTATCTACCGATAACTCCTCAACGAAAGCAGCTCCCTCTTCAGGTGAAATTACAAAGAGTCCATCAGGTTTGTCCTGATCAGAGGCAATTTTCGCTAAAAACTTATTGTAAGAAACGCCTGCAGATGCCACCAAACCCATGGCTTCATAAATATCATTTTTTATCGCTTTGGCGATAAAAGTTGCAGATTGCATAGGATGATTGGATACATCTAGAAAAGCTTCATCTAAAGCCAAAGGTTCTATCAATTCCGTGTAGCGTTGAAAAATCGAACGTATTTCCTCACTAGCTGCCTTATATTTATCGAAATGTGGTGGTACAAAAACGAGATCAGGACAAAGGCGTGCAGCCTTCATAGAACTCATCGCAGATTTCACACCAAACCTGCGCGCTTCATAGCTTGCAGCAGCAATTACACCGCGCTCAGCATTTCCACCAACAGCAACGGGTTTACCGCGTAAATCAGGATTATCACGTTGCTCAATAGACGCATAAAATGCATCCATATCTACGTGTATTATTTTTCTAAAATCAGCCATTACCAGGGTACAAAAATAAGAGAAAGGTGGAAGTAAAACTCCCACCTTTCAATGATTCCTGCGGTTTTAAGGCCGCGCTATATTTAGATTTTAATCTAAAGCGACATTTTTGTGTTCCCGCTTATAATTTTTCCAATACTGCATCAATGAAAAAGCTACGATCGCTGAGGAGGCCATTCCCTCCAAGAATAACACGAGTACTACACGCATACCTGTCAAATCTTTACCGAATAAAAAACTTCCTTCCAAAACTTGCGGAAATTCGGGAGATATGAAGGTGGTGTATACTAACATGCTCGCACAACTTAAAAAAACAGCTGTAGCTGAAGCACCAAATGCAGTGCGGAGATTGTAGAGGTACCCAACTTTGTCATCTTCTATGAAGTTTCGTACGATTAATTTATTTACGAAATAAATCACAAACACAAAATTGACTAATCTCAACTCACTTATATCCTCTAGATTAAATACTTTCATTAGAGCAAAAAAAGCAACTATACTGAGGTAAATATAGAGGCCATATCTAAACGTAAAGTTTCGTTTCTTCATAGTCCTTTTCTTTTTTTGATTACCCTTCAATTTACGACTTTATTAACTGATTTACAAAATTTTATTTCCACATTTTGAGTTTTGAAAAGTGAATAACAAGAATTATGTAACTTTAGAAAAAAAATGAACCCTATGCAAAAAGCTATCCTACTTCTTGTATGTGTATTTAGTATGTGTACACTTAAGGCACAACAATTTTCAGATACCTTAATGGTAAATGGAGTTGAACGCCATTTCATCACCTATTTACCCGTCAATTTTGACCCGCAAACAGAATCTTTACCACTTGTTATTGTTTATCATGGTTTGGGCATGAATAATGAAACCTTAACGTTTGCAGGATTTAATGCCATAGCAGATACAGCCAGAGTGGTTCTTATGTATCCTCGAGGACGAACCAATAGTTTAGGACAAACGGGATGGAACAATGAAACAGGTCTTTCACCTACAGCTGACGATATCTATTTCACGAATTTAATGATAGATACAGCCCTGTTTATGTACAACATAGATTTAACCAAAGTATACGCAGCAGGGGTATCTATGGGAAGTATAATGAGTTATAAATTAGCTTGTGATTTGAACGACAGGTTTGCGGCTATTGGATGTATTTTTGGACCTATGGCCACCAGCGTAATGGCAAACTGTAATCCTAACTACTCTACCCCTGTTATTCATTTCCACGGTACCGCAGATGGAACTGTTCCCTACGATAGTAATCCACTTCCAACCTTGAGTCTTGCTACGGAGACAATTGCGTGGTGGGAATCAGAGAAAACCTGTAATGGAAGCAAAGATTCTACGCGCATTGCAGATAGTGCAAATGATGGACTAACAACAGATAGGTTTGTATACAACGGTTGTACGGCAGATGGATCTTTAGAACACTGGAGAACAAATGGTGGAGATCACGATTTCTATATACAACCCGTCAACGACTTCAACCACTTTATTGAGACATGGAATTTTTTACGCAAATGGCAGCATCCCAACCCAAGAAATACAGTTCATACAGCAGACCTAGAAAGTCAGAAGATAAATATCTACCCTAACCCTAGCTCTGGAAGTATAGCTTTAACAGGGACAGGAGAAAAGTTCGAGGTAAAAATATTTGATCTCAAAGGTCAACTTGTACTACAAGCTAAAGACCGTAAAAACATCAATGTAGAACAATTGAATGCAGGAGTTTATCAAATTGTAATTGAAAGTAATGCAACCAGAACTACTCAGCGATTTGTTGTTCAATAAGCTTAAAATCATCAGCAGTTACGGGATGATAAAGATCATTTGTAGCTAACATATCATTAAGGCGCAGTATTTCGAAATATTGCGCCGCTTTTATTTCATAGCGAAACCACTTCTCTCCGACTTGTTGTAATTCAATAAATTCCTTACTACTCGTTATTTTGTAATATGACTTACCATTAAACAGTCTTCGATATTGCGGAAAGTCCTTAACTTTGTGATCCATAAAACGAAGATAGAAAATGTTTGTCAACGCGAATCATAAAAAAGCTCAGGAATTCATAGATGCTAAAGAATTAGACAAAGCCTTAAAACACTTTGCTAAAGCTCTGGAAGAACATCCAAACAATGCACAAATCATCAATGATAGAGCTGTATTATATATTCACTTGCAACAGGAGCATTTGGCAATGAAGGATTTTGATCTTGCCATTGAACTTGATCCAAAATACAGTTACCGTTACGCTTCACGCGCTTATGCAAGAGATTTCTTCGGAGATACTGATGGAGCTATTGCAGACTATCAAATTGCTGTTGAATTGGACCCTCAAGATGCCGTGGCCAACAACAATTTGGGCATTTTATTAGAGAAAAAAGGATACAAAGAAAAAGCCGACAAACATTTTGCTAAGGCCGATAAGGTAGCAAAACACGAAAAGCAATTTGAAGAGTTAATGGCACAAGAAGAGGCCGAAATGAATCAAAATGCTCCTGCTCCAAAACCTGAAAATGGAGTAAAAATTCAACCTAAAAAAATTGAGAAAGAAAAGGAATTGACCAAGGGTAAATTTCTTTCGAGAATCCTCACAGATAAAAGCACGTTTAAAGAATTTGTTAGTTTTATCAAAAACGGATTTAAGGTAAAATAACATGACAAGAAAAGAGAAAGCTGAATTTGTAGTTGAAGAATTAGAAAAATTATATCCAGAAACTCCAGTTCCCTTAGATCATACAGACGAATACACCTTGTTAATAGCTGTACTTTTGTCTGCCCAATGCACCGATGAACGCGTTAATCAGATTACTCCAAAACTATTTGCAAAAGCCAATAACCCCGCTGATATGGTAAAGTTGGATGTTGAGGAAATTCGAGAAATCATCAAACCTTGTGGTTTATCTCCGCGCAAGTCCAAAGCTATCTATGACCTTTCTCACATCTTGTTAGACAAACACCAAGGAACCGTTCCGCAGAGTTTTGAAGCTTTGGAAGAATTACCGGGTGTTGGACATAAAACAGCGAGTGTGGTAATGGCCCAGGCATTCGGTGTTCCTGCCTTTCCGGTTGACACGCACATCCATAGATTAATGTACAGATGGGGATTAACCAATGGTAAAAATGTAGATCAAACAGAGAAAGACGCCAAGAAGATTTTTCCTAAAGAATTGTGGAACAAATTACACCTTCAAATCATTTTTTACGGAAGAGAATATTCTCCGGCTAGATCACCAAAATTAGATAAGGACTACATTACCGTGGCTATTGGAAGAAAATCTGTCTTAAAAGATTATAAATAATCAACATCCCCCCTCTTTTTTCTTATCTTGGTCCTTATGGCAACAAGGATTAAAAGAGAAGACTTAGTACAGTTCGGTAATTTAGAGTTATTGGCCAAACAAGTGGTTGAAGGCTTCATTACGGGGCTTCACAAAAGTCCTTTTCACGGTTTCTCTGTAGAATTTGCCGAACATAGACTTTACAATAAAGGAGAATCTACGCGTCATATTGATTGGAAATTATATGCGAGAAGCGAAAAGCTTTTCACCAAAAAATACGAGGAGGAAACAAACCTTAGGTGCCAGATTGTTTTAGACTGTTCCAGTTCTATGCAATTCCCTTTAGAGGAGGAAATGAACAAAATGCATTACGCCGTATATGCTATCGCTTCATTGATTGAATTATTAAAAAAACAAAGAGATGCTGTTGGATTAAGTTTAATGAAAGAAGATTTAACGCTTCATACCGCTGCAAAATCCTCACTGCGTCATCATAAATTTTTGTACGCGGAATTAGAAAAAGAACTACACAACTTCAATAAGGATAAAGGAACTTCTACAGATGCCAGTGCTTTGCTGCATGACATTGCCGAATTAACCCACAAAAGAAGCTTGATCATCTTATTCTCTGACTTCTTAGATGATCCTGAAAAAGTGGACGATTACTTTGCAGCCATCCAACATTTAAAACACAACAAACACGAGGTCATCATTTTCCAAGTGGTAGATGAAAAAAGAGAATTGAATTTCGATTTAGACAATAAACCTCACGTACTCATTGATATGGAAACAGGTGAGAAAATGAAACTTCAACCCAACCAGATTAAAGAGGCTTACGCAGATCAATCGAAGAAATACTTTGATGCTATTAAACTAAAAAGTCAACAATATGCTGTTGACTTTATAACTATTGATATACATGATGATTTACAAAGCGTTTTAACACAGTACATGATAAAACGCAGTAAACTCTATTAATTTTATTCAGGAAGTCTTACCCAAATTTGAGTTCTGTAAAAGAATCCTAGGTATCCTCTTACCATCAAACGGTTAGAATTATCCTCATTTAACCACATTGCGCAATCATAAATCTTCCCGTTCTCCGGGTCGCAAATGGTTCCATCTTCGTATTCATCATCATCTTTTTCCATGTCACGAATAATCTCTAATCCCACCAAAGGCTCTCCTTTTCTGTCGTCAGTACATTTATCGCACTTTGGGTTGGGACCTCTTCCCTCTCTAGGATAAAGTTTTACAATTTTACCGTAAACTTTCCCATCTCTCTCAAAAATCTCTACTACAGACTTCTTTTTATTGGTTTCGTCATCAATAGTAATCCATTTTCCAAAAATGGTAGGAGACGTAGTAGTAGATTTCGTTGTAGCTCCCATGAGAAGCACACAACTAAAAACAAGCAATAAACTCTTCATATAATTCTGTTTTAATTAAGGTTTAACCCTTACAAGTTATTTATTTTTTCACAATTCAAAAACATCTGCATGCATAAAAACAAAAATCTTACCGTATTTATAAAGACGTGAGTTCCTTGGGATATTAGAAAAGTACTTTTAATTTTACGACACCAAAAAATTATAAGATGATAAAAAATGTTGCAGTAATTGGTGCAGGAACAATGGGGAATGGAATTGCCCACGTTTTTGCTCAATGTGGATATAAAGTTTCTTTGATTGATATTTCAGAAAAGAGTTTAGAGAAAGGTGTTGCTACGATCACTAAGAATTTAGATCGTATGGTGGCAAAAGAAAAAATCTCTGCTGATGATAAAGCAAACACTTTAAACAACATCACTACTTTCACTTCTACGGAAGACGGTGTTAAAGATGTTCAATTAGTAGTTGAAGCAGCTACTGAGAATGTTGATTTAAAATTGAAAATCTTTAAGAATTTAAGTGAAGTAACTGCTGATGATGTAATTCTTGCAACCAACACATCTTCTATTTCTATTACTAAAATAGCTGCCGTTACAAATAGAGCAGACAAAGTAATAGGAATGCATTTCATGAACCCAGTTCCTGTAATGAAATTGGTAGAGATTATTAGAGGTTACTCTACATCTGATGAAGTATGTAACTTGATTATGGAAACTTCTAAGAACTTAAACAAGGTTCCTGTAGAAGTAAACGACTACCCTGGATTCGTTGCTAACAGAATTTTGATGCCTATGATTAATGAGGCGATCATTACTTTACATGAAGGTGTTGCAGGTGTTGAAGAAATTGATACCGTAATGAAATTAGGCATGGCTCATCCTATGGGACCCTTGCAATTGGCTGACTTTATCGGATTGGATGTATGTCTTGCAATTATGGAAGTATTGTACGAAGGATTCGGAAATCCAAAATATGCTCCATGTCCATTATTAGTTAACATGGTTACTGCAGGTAAATTAGGTGTGAAATCTGGAGAAGGATTCTACAGCTGGACGCACGGTACTAAAGATTTGATTGTTGCGGATAACTTTAAGAAGTAAACACAATTCAAAACATATAAAAAGGGCGTCTAAGTTTTAGACGCCCTTTTTTGTATCCGTTCAAATTATTTTAAAGTGATGACCAACCAATACCAAATCTTAGTCCGGCATTAATTTGCATAGAAGGGAAATTAGAACTACTTGTTACCCATTCACTAGTTCCTTGACCTGATCCATCATAGAAATACGTTGAATACGCTGAATTTTCATTTATTTGAGCTAAGCCCATACCTATGAAATAATCGATAGACAGTGTTTTAGAAACCCAGTGCTGATATCCCACATTAAAGGTGTAATACATTCTTGTTTCATTCCCCAAAAAAGGATCGGGTGTGATTTGTCCCTCAAACTGAGGCGCATGATATTCTGTGTTAAAGTGTTTTACCCCAACCGCAGGCATAATATAGAATTGATTCAATGCAGACAAATCTCTTAGAGGATAATATCTGAAGCCAAGTTCTGCAGATACTCCCAGTTTCCCAACTTCTCCACCGTACTGAGAACTAAATCTTCCTGACCAAATGTTACTAACGTTCGGACCGGCAGTTATCTCAAAAGACGATTTATCGCCTATCACGTGTTCATAGGAAAAACGCATTTCTCCGTTTAACTGATTTAATAAATCAAATTTAATCACATTCATGTGCTCTACTTCGATTCTTTCGGATGGTGGAGTTTTAAAAAATCTCGACTTTTTGTTCACTACATAAACCTTTTCGGTTTGAGCATAAGCGGAAACAGCCGAAATGATTAATCCTCCTAATAGGATTAAGGCTTTCTTTTTCATGGTTTTAAATTTTATTAGTTCAATTTACGAAAATTGAATTACAAGTCATGTGCCAAAAATGTTAAATCTTCGTTTCTTTTTTAATTCAATTGACGAAACCTGTGTAACATAGCTATTCAGAAGATTTAATTATTTTCGCAAAAGACACATTTTAGACAATGAAGAACATTTTATTAGTAGCAATTTTATCAGTAGCGACACTAGGAAGTACGCTCGCTCAATCCAAAAAATTGGATGTAAAAACCATCTGGAAAGATTACGAATTTGTAGAAAATAGCGTTGCAGGTTTTCGTTCTACCAATGATGGTGAGCACTACACTCAATTCAAACAAGAAGGAAAAATAAAATCTATCTATAAATATTCCTTTACAGACGAAAAGAAAGAAGAATTAATTGTAGATGGAAGTACATTGTTCTTCAGAGGTGAAGTATTGAAAATTGACAATTACTTTTTCAATTCAGATGAAAGTAAAATGTTATTTACTACAGAAACGAGAAAAAAATACAGACGTTCATTTGATGCCTTATATTATGTGTATGATTTAAACACGAAGGAGCTTGCACCTTTGGACGAAGAACATTACCCTCAAACCTTAGCAGAATACTCTCCTGACGGTAGCAAAGTGGCATACGTAAGTGAAAACAACTTATTCATCAAAGATTTAGAATCTGGTAACATCAAGCAAGTAACAAAAGATGGGAAGATCAATGAAATTATCAATGGGACTACCGATTGGGTAAATGAAGAAGAATTTGCCTTAACCAAAGGTTTCCAATGGTCTCCCGACGGAAGTAACATCGCATATTTAAAATTTGACGAAACTGATGTTAAGGAATTTACTATGCAGTGGTACAAGGACCTTTACCCAACACCATACACCTATAAATATCCTAAAACCGGAGAAGACAACAGTAAAATCACTTTGCAC
>NZ_JAWWCF010000082.1:0-11943 GCF_033720595.1 Lishizhenia sp.
AAATGGAAAGCCAAACATCATCTGTTTCACAAGCATTAACTAATGAACTTGGATAAAGGTTATAATCCTCTATGTGGTCTGTAATTAATGTGAAAGTATCCATTTCAGATTCACAGCCATAGTTAGAGGTATGAACAAGGGTGTATTCTCCTGCTAAATTCACCCAAATTGTATCACTACTCCCCTCTTCCTGATAATTGTAACTCCATGTATTTCCATACTGCTGAGTACTTATTAGCATCACTGAATCTGTAGAACAAATCTGATTGTTTACATCTAAAATCTCTGCAACAGGTTGAGGGTGCTGAACCACCAAAAGCGTATCTTTATTTAAACATACACCATCATTACGTGTAAGAATAATTTCATCCGTTTCATGAACAAGGTAACTGCTTGAGTCTACTGTAGAATTTGTAGTTTGAGAATACCATTCCAAAGTGGTGGTGGCATTTATCCACAAGGAATCATTTTCACATATATCAAGATCTAAAACCGTGTCAATTTCTAAGGTTGGAATAACATGATAATTTAAGCTAAATAAACTATCGAAACTACATAGTTGATTTCCATAATTCACTTCTAATAAATGTGTTCCTTGTGCTATACTATCGATGAACAATAAGTTAGAAGTAGAATCTACGAGTACTGAGTTAAAGGTCCAGTTTACATCATCTACATAATCCCCTGTAAGTTCTATTTCAAGAATTGAATCACCACAGTAGACAGAATCAACTGGCAATATACCTTCAACCCAATCACACATAAAAAGCTCATGTTTAGTTTCATTTGTATGAATGGGAGGATTGGAATCGAAATAAATACTAGCCTTATTTTTTATGACCTGATTTGGAGCAATATTAGGAATGATAGGGATTCTATACTTAACAAACCCCATACTTTCGTAATAATTCGCCCCTGTATCTGGTAAATTGATATTATTAAATTTAAAACGAACAATATCATTCTCATCAATTTCCACAACACAATTATGGGATGTAGATAATATTTGTAACCCATCAGAAACAACATAAGGCGACAATTGATCTACCACTACAATATTTGTAGCTGTATCATTACCCGTATTTTGGAAATTAATTGTGTAATCTAAGAATTGAAGTGTATCCAAAAAATACCCTTTTGAGGTGTACCCCATGTATGAAGGCACTTTATTATTCGGGTCATAAGCACAAGTAAGCATAGATGTATATTCATCGTGAATGGAAATATTTTGAGTATTAGATGAATCATATGCTATTATGTCTAATTCCTGAGTCAAATAATTCCCTATTGCGGTGAAATTGGGAGTTTCAATGTAAACCTCCACCAATAGCTCTTCAAAACTTGCTAAACTATCATACATCCAATAATAAACATTGTTGGCAACTGAGTCAAACATAGGAACAGCATCCAAAATAGAAACAGAAGTATCAGAGGTGAAGGATAGCATTCCATGTAACTCATTTACTCCTCGATTTTTCAAGGTCAACACCTGCTTGTATTCTGTATCACATTTTAAAGCAAGAGCATTCATGGTTCCCATTACACTCATATCCAATTTTGGTCGAATTCCAAAATCTAAACCTTGAATGTTCGGTTGGGTTGAATCTGAATAAACTGTGTAGGATAGAGAATCTGAGATTAATTCAAATACGGTGGTATCAAAACCCGGAAAAATATGATGATTCCCTTCTGGAACTCCAAAGGTATATACCCCCAAAGAATCAGTATATACCGATTGTAAATAATATTTATTTATAGGTATATGAGATACAAGCGGTTCATTCAAATTATAAACACCATTACTATCTTGATCATAATATACCCTTCCTGATATTGAAAATGGACTATAATTCCCTGAATTCTTACATATTATAATGGAATCACAAGGTCTATCTTGATAGACGACCAAATCTGGTAATAAGTCCCCATTAAAATCATCTAATACGTAATCGTATTTAGGTTGCATAAACCACCCGTCCAAAATTTCCTGCGTAAAGTTTAAAGATCCCTGATTCTTAAATATTTTCAGTTCTGAATCAACAGAACCATTCCCCTTAAAATAAAGAATATCCGTTAATCCATCCATGTCGAAATCCTTAATTTCAATTTGCATGGCGAAATCGTTTAAATTCGATAAATAAACAGAATCTGTAAACTCCCCATTTCCGTCATTCACAAAAATCCAAGTACCCCAACTCCCCCTAGGTACCACTAGATCAATTGCATTATCAGCATTTAAATCTCCGAAATATACATTTTCTGCTGTATTACATTTAGGATTTGATAAGGATGTAAAATTATTATTACCATCATTCATGAGATATTTCATATCATGATCAGCCGGAGTGAAACTTCCATTTTCTTGCAAAACAATAATATCCCTATAACCATCATTATTCATGTCATGAACTGCATAATTTTCAACAACATCATTTACAAGTAAAACGTCCGTAGAATAAACCATATTTCCGTTATTCACGCGTAAACGAAGTTTATCATCCTCTCCTATAAATAATATATCAAGGTCACCATCACTATCTACGTCTTCAAAAGAATAAAAGTCTACAGACATAGAAAATGGTAATGTATGAACTGGGAACACACCATTTGGACCGTCATTCTCAATCCAAATTAGTGTATCGTTTATATTGGTATATGTATTATACGATGCAAAAACAAAATCTTCTCGCCCATCACTATTGACGTCAAACACCTTTATTTCATCCGATGGAAAGTTTAAAGTATTTATATCGGCAACTGTTACCTGATTGGTAAGCAAATTGTGCTTCGATGATGCATAATACGATAACCCACGTAAACTTTTGGAAAAGGTAACGAGATCTTTAACTCCATCCTCATCCATATCAATACCCATTGCTTTTATAATTTGCCCCGTGTTATTATATATTTCGTGATAGATAAAAGAATTTCCATTTTGATTTTCTAGCCAAAAAAGTTCTCTTTTTCTATAATTCGTAACCAAAATATCCATGTCACCATCTGAGTCTATATCATTTAATGAAACGTTATAATCTGACATCGAAAAAGGGAGTCCATACATATTCAATGAACCATTGACTTGTCCCCAAATTGGCTCTTTTATAAACTCGGTACCATTATATTTTAATTTAAAAATTGTATCTCTAGAGGTACTAATTAATTCATCCACACCGTCTAAATCTAAATCCGCAGCTTGTACACCACTCATAGATGTTGATATAGGAAAACTTTGTATATAATTGCTTGTGTAATATGGTGGAAATAAAGAATCTGTTAGATTATCAAATCTAACATTTAAAATATTATTTGAGAATCGAATATAATCGGTTGTATTATTACCATTTATATCTGCTAATTCATAGGAAAATGTAGCATAATAATTGGCCGTTGAATGTGCTATTGCTTGTCTGGTATAACCAATCGAATCATTAAAATAAATATATACTGAATCATTGGAAGCTCTAGTATTTGTCCATATGTCTTCATAACCATCCTGATTAAGGTCTAAAAACTTATAATCAGCCCTAGAACTTTCATTCGAATTAAGACTAGCAATGTTAACACCAGAAGATATTACTCCAGAATTGTTCTCAAAAAAAGTCATTACGGAACCAGCCACTAGGATTATATCTGGAAAACTGTCATTTTCCTTATCTGTAATAAAAATGCGCTTTTTCTCCTGATTATAGGGAGAAAAATTACCTGCAATATAACCTTGTAGAATTTCCTTTTGACCAAAAATTCCATTTATATTTTCAATTACAACCAACTTCGAAGGATCTATCCAACCATCATCGATATAATCCATTGTTATTATCTCAGGGAATCCATCGTTATTTAGATCTTCCAATCGAAATTCTGATTTTAAACCACTTTTAATCTGTATGTATTGATGGACATTGAATTCATTGTTTCCATCGTTAAGTAATACTTCGATTCGCTTCAACAAAATGTTCTTCACCACAATATCCTTATGGCCATCTTGGTTAACATCCCCTATACATGTCTCGGGGTACCAAAATATATCATTAAAAACCGTTCTGTTTTCAAATTGTCCAAACACAATTCCACATACAAGTGAAAAAAGACTTACAAAAGAGAGTTTTAGGTGCATTTAATCCTGATTTTTTCAAAACACAAATTTAGAACAATCTTAACAAGATTACAGCTTTCCCACCCTTTATATCTACAATATTCGCTTTAGATCTTCTACGCATATTTCCTTTACTCCCGACATATCGTCATTAAATTCGTTTAGAACCTCAAAAGCATAATAAATACACAATCACCAAGTTTTAAAAATTAAAAACTGATTAAGACGATCTATTAATAGAAGATTGTATTAAAACAAAAAAGCCCGAAGCTATCAACTTCGAGCTTTTCTATACTTTTTTGTAAAATCTTATTTCTCCAAATCACCTTCCAGTGCATAAATTGCAAAACTTGCCAGCCAATGGCCTCCCATATAGTCGTCTCCTACTAAATTAGGAAGTGAATAAGCAATATGCTCTCGAGCGATGATGTTGAGGTGCTTTAATTCATTCAATTTTGCCAACTTCTGTAAATTCCAAGCTCTGCTAAAGTTCAAACCATCCAAGTGTACAAGTTGACCATCGGTTCTATCACTAACAATTCCAGTGTCCCACGTAAAATCCTTCTCAAACAGTTCTGGTAAGAACGCTTTTAACCACGGTCTAAACTCTTCTTGGGGCAAGATGCGTTGCATCAACGCTGCTTCTTCTAAACAAGGTGACAAAAAATCAGATCCGCTCGGTTCCCAACCTAAAGGACAAGCACTGGTTTTGATATCATCCATATAAAAATAACGTGCCCTATCCATGATCGCTTTTTTGAGTTCTACGTGGTCAACGGCCATTGCGTAATCAAAAGCGAAATTCAAGCCAAATGCCGTGTTAGAATGCTTACCTACGCGTTCTGGGTATTCCAAGCGCGGTAAGAAATCTAAATACTTCTGTACAATGTGCTCGGTTAAGGCTTTTAGGTTGTTACGCAGTTTTACCGCCAAGGTATCTTCCCATGTTAACAGTTCTAAGTCTAACTTTAACAACCAAGCCCAGCCGTAAGTACGCTCATAACTCCTGTTGATCTTTTTTTCAAAATACACCAATTCTTGGGCTATATTCTCTTTCGAAATACTTTGTTCTAATTGGTACCGTATGGTAGGTGCATGCGCCAAATCAGGGAAACTCTTTAAAAGTTTTACCAAACTCCAATGACCATGAACTGCAGAATGCCAATCAAAACATCCATAAAAAGCAGGATGCTCTCCACGTGGCGTAGAAAATGAACTATCACTCTCCAACACCATACTCGGTTTATTAGGATATTGCTGACCTATACAATTCAAGGGTAGTTGCGCCAACAAATTTGCCTGATCTAAGGTGAGCTTTGTACTATCTTGCAATTTTTTCATTTTCTCTTCTACGTGCTTATTGCGCTCATTCATATTGCAAGAAGTGAGTACCAATACCAGGGCAAAAAATCCAAATAATACTTTCATAAAAATCAACTTTGGCTTAAAAATAGAAAATATAACGTTCATTGGGCTACCTGCCCTTTCCATTTCCTTCCAAGGGCACCAGGCTATCCACTGTACTCCCTTGTGCCAACAACATGTTTAAATAGTCTTGTACAAAGCTTCTGAGGTCGCTTTGCCCATCCTTTTAAACGCGTGTTTTTAGCCCAAGCGGGTGCCGTTACTATCCTTGGTAGATAAATAAAAAAAGTCCCATCCAAATTAATGAATGGGACTTTCAATATATAAAACTTTCGATTAACCGTTCAATGCTTCCGCACCACCTACGATCTCTAAAATTTCGTTTGTAATTGCTGCCTGACGTGCTTTGTTGTAAGACAATGTCAAATCTTTCTTCAATTCAGAAGCGTTATCTGTTGCCTTGTGCATAGCTGTCATACGTGCTCCGTGCTCAGAAGCGTTAGAATCTAACAATGCTTTGAACAATTGGATTTTCAATGATTTTGGAATCAAACTTTCAACGATACCCGCTTTTGAAGGTTCGAACATGTACTCTGTAGAAGCAGCGTCATCTTCTTGAACCGTTGGGATAATTGGTAAGAATTGTTCGTTCTCTACCGTCTGCATAGCAGCGTTAACAAACTTGTTGTATACCACAACAATTTTGTCGAACTCACCATCCATAAATCTATCCATTAAGAATTGTGCTAAATCTGAAGAACGTTCAAATGTTAAATCATTAAACATTTCATCAGCTTCACCAACTCCTTCAGGTCTGTAGTTCATTTCGCTTCTTTTGAAAGCGTCATTTACTTTTTTACCAACTGCTAATACTTTCGTATTACAAGCTGCAAACTCACCCGCTAAAAGTGCATTTACTTTTTTAATGATGTTGTTGTTAAAAGCACCACACAAACCTCTATTCGATGTTACCGCAACAATCAATACATTTTTCATTTCTCTTTCCTCCGCATACGCATTTTCAGAAAGGTCTAATGTAGCACTCAAGTTACCCAAGATATCTTGCAACTTCTCAGCGTAAGGACGCATTTTAGTAATTGCATCTTGAGCTCTATTTAACTTAGCAGCAGAAACCATCTTCATCGCCGATGTAATTTGCATCGTAGATCCGATAGATGTAATTCTGTTTTTTATTTCTTTTAAGTTTGCCATCTTATGTAGTTATGACTTTTGAGTTAAGAGTTATGAGTACTCGTTTTGATAATCGCAACAAGTATTCTGATTAACTCTTCACACTTATCTTTTAACTCTTTAGTATCAATTTTTAGAGAAACTTCTATTAACTCCAACCAATACAAGCTTTCATCAGCTTCTTTTAAAGATATACTCATCTTATGAATAAAATCTTTACTGCTAAAACCTCGTTGGGCTTCTCTAATATTCGCTCCGACACTAGTGCCAGAGCGAATTAATTGTTTTGCTAGTTCGAATTCTTCGTTAGCCTTTAAAACTTTTGAAAATTTTACGATATCCACGGCAAAATCAAAACTTTTGCTTCTTATTGGACTTTCGTTTATCTTCAATACTCTTAACTCCTAACTTATAACTCTTAACTATCTAGTATTTAGAAGCGATCTCTTTCGCTACTTTAGCTAATGTATCAGTTACTTCGTCAGTTAATTTACCTGCTCTTAATGTATCAAGAACGTCTTGGTGTTTCGCTGATAAGTAATCTAAGTACTCAGTTTCGAAAGCTTTCACTTGGTTCACTGGTACATTTTGAATCAATCCTTTAGTACCTACGTAGATAATAGCAATTTGCTTCTCTACTGGGTATGGATCTCCTTCTTTTTGTTTCAAGATCTCTACGTTTCTAGCTCCTTTATCCAATACTGCTTTAGTTGCAGCATCTAAGTCAGAACCGAATTTCGCAAAGGCCTCTAATTCTCTGTATTGTGCTTGGTCTAATTTCAAAGTACCTGCTACTTTCTTCATAGACTTAATCTGAGCGTTACCCCCTACACGAGATACCGAGATACCTACGTTAATCGCTGGACGGATACCAGAGTTGAACAAGTCAGACTCCAAGAAGATCTGTCCATCCGTAATAGAAATTACGTTTGTTGGGATGTATGCAGAAACGTCACCAGCTTGAGTTTCGATAATTGGAAGGGCAGTTAAAGATCCTCCTCCTTTTACCTTACCTTTCAATGACTCTGGTAAGTCGTTCATTTGAGATGCAATTGTATCATCGTTGATGATTTTTGCAGCACGCTCTAATAATCTTGAGTGTAAGTAGAAAACGTCTCCTGGGTATGCCTCACGACCTGGAGGACGACGTAATAATAATGATACCTCACGGTATGCTACGGCTTGCTTAGATAAATCATCAAATACGATTAATCCTGGACGCCCCGTATCACGGAAGTACTCTCCAATCGCTGCACCTGATAATGGCGCGAAGTATTGCATTGGAGCTGGATCAGAAGCGTTTGCCGCTACAACAACTGTATAAGCCATTGCTCCAGCTGCTTCTAATTTATTAACTATACCTGCAACGGTAGAACCTTTTTGTCCAACTGCTACGTATACACAGTAAACTGGCTCTCCTTTGTCGTAAAATTCTTTTTGGTTGATGATCGCGTCAATTGCAACAGTTGTTTTACCTGTTTGACGGTCACCAATGATCAACTCACGTTGTCCACGACCAACTGGGATCATAGCATCTACTGACTTGATACCTGTTTGTAACGGCTCAGTTACTGGCTCTCTGTAGATTACCCCTGGAGCTTTACGCTCGATTGGCATCTCAAATAACTCACCAGTGATTTCACCTTTACCATCGATTGGATTACCCAAAGTATCAACTACACGTCCAACCATACCTTCACCTACCTTGATAGATGCGATCTGACCTAAACGTCTTACAGTATCTCCTTCTTTTACTTGGCTTGAACGACCAAGAAGTACAGCACCAACGTTGTCCTCTTCCAAGTTCAACGCCATACCTCTTAAACCACCATCAAATTCGATAAGTTCACCATATTGAACTCCGTTAAGTCCGTAAATACGTGCGATACCATCACCGATTTGTAGTACAGTACCTACTTCTTGAAGCTCTGCTTCAGATTTGTGACCTGAAAGCTGTTCTCTTAAAATTGCAGAAACTTCTGCTGGTTTTACATCTGCCATCTTTTATCCTTTTTATTTGACTTTTGGCTAAGCCAAATTATCGTGTTAAACGTTGTTTTAAATCCTTAAATTGACGAGAAACTGAAGCATCTATTTGCTTGTCTCCCATTCTTACAACAAAACCTCCAATTAGAGATTCGTCAATTTTTTCCTCTACTTCTAATTCGCCTTTGATAGACTCTCCAACTTTTGCCAAAATTTGAGCTCTAACTTCTTCGTCTAATTTCGTAGCTGTTGTGATAGAAATAGGAACAATTCCTTTGTGCTCTTTCACTTTCGCTCCGTAAGACATTGCTATTTGCGGCAATAAAACTTCTCTACCATTTTTGGCTATCAAAGCTACGAAGTTTTTCGTAATATCATTAAACTGTGTAAATACTGCGTTTAAGATATCTACTTTTTTATCCGCCTTAACAATTGGGCTACTCAAAAGTAACTCTAATTCTCTGTTTTCTAAAACAGTAGAAAGGAAAAAGTTCATATCATCCTGAATTGCATCAACATTATTCGTGTCGATTGCCAATTCTAACAATGCTTGCGCGTATCTTGATGCTGCTTTTGTCCCTTTCATAATTCTAGTTTAAGCTAATGTCCTCAGCCATTTTAGATGCAAGTGCTTTTTGCTTCTCATCTGTAGCTAACTCACCACGAACTACTTTCTCAGCAATTTCGATAGCGATTGCAGCAACTTGAGTTTTCAATTCAGCGATAGCTGCATTTTTCTCACCTGCGATAGTTTCTCTTGCTGAAGCTAATACTTTGTCAGCCTCTGCTGAAGCTTTAGACTTCGCATCCTCGATCATTCCGTTTGCTGTTGCTTTAGCATCCTTAATCATCGCGTCACGCTCTGCTCTTGCTTCCTGCATCATAACGTCGTTCTGTGCAGTTAATTCTTTCATTTTTGCCTCAGCCTTTGCTGCTGCTTCAATTGCGTTTTGAATTCCTTCTTCACGCTTGCTTAAACCTTCTAAAATTGGTTTCCAAGCAAATTTCCTAGCTAATAATATTAATATTACTAAGATGATTGCTTGCATGAAAAACAAGCCTATCGAAAAATCACCTATTAACTTCTCCATTATTGAATTGTATATGGTTTATTCTAAATTTCTTCTTTTTTGTTCTTAGTAGAAATTGTGTTGTAGTAAGCAACCCTTACCACAACACAATATTCTAATTTGTTTTTGGATTATTTTCCAAGGATTAAAGCACCGAATGCTAAACCTTCCAAAAGTGCTCCAATGATAATCATTGCAGTTTGGATTTTACTTGCTGCTTCTGGTTGACGAGCAATTCCTTCCATTGCTTTACCACCGATGTTTCCAAGACCAAGACCTGCTCCGATTACGATTAATCCAGCTCCAATTAAATTTAACGACATAGCTAATTTATATATTAATTAAACAAAAAATACTTACTAATGATGCTCCTCAACTGCCATTCCAATGAACAGTGATGATAACATCGTGAAAATGTAGGCCTGTAAGAAGGCTACTAAAAGTTCTATCAATGAAATAAACAATGATAAGAACAATGAAATCGCTGTTGATCCAGCAGCTCCAAACTGAGCTTTCAATACGATAGTTAATGCGATTAACGACATTAATACCATGTGACCCGCAGTGATGTTTGCAAACAAACGAATTAATAATGAGAATGGCTTAGTAAACATTCCCAATACCTCGATTGGTGCTAAAATGATTTTCATTGGTACAGGAACGCCTGGCATCCAGAAGATGTGACCCCAGTAGTTTTTATTACCGCTGAACTGTACAATTACGAAAGTGAATAAAGCTAAACATGCTGTTACTGCAATATTACCTGTTACGTTAAATGCTAATGGAGTTAAACCTAATAAGTTCAATATCCAGATGAAGAAGAATACAGTTAATAAGAAACTCATAAACTTCTTGTAGTGCTTCTCTCCGATGTTAGGACGAGCGATTTCATCTCTAACGTATAATACTAATGGCTCTAATACTCTTCCAATACCTGTTGGAACTGGACCTCTTTTGTAACTTCTTGCCAATGCGCTAAACATCCAGATCATTAACAAACCTGCTACCAACATACCCAATACGTTTTTCGTAATAGAGAAATCGATTGGTTGTCCTAAGTCAGCGTGACCTTCTGCGTCAGTCTTAACAACTTTTCCGTGTGCCAATTTGAAGTATGCTCCGTTGCTTTCTGCAACAGTCTCTCCGTGGTGGAACTTAGATGACATAAAGAAGTGCATCCCTGTTTCACCATCCCATAAGATTACTGGTAATGGAAATCCGAAGTGCGTACCTTTTTCATTATCTGAGAATAAAACGAAATCGTGTGCATCCTGCAAGTGGTGCTCTTTGTACGCTTGAATTTCTTCTTGCGTATCAATCATTCCTTCGTAACCGTGTCCACCGTGATCTGCGTCATGCTCACCATGCGCCTCTTCGTGCCCTTCGTGTGCTTCGTGTGCTTCTGCGTGAACTGGAGCATTATGCTCCCCTTCGTGACCGTGTTGCTCATTCGCAAAAGCGAATGTTGTACCGATCGTAAACATCAAACCTATAAAAAACCTGACAGAATTTTGTGCTAGTGTCATAATTCCCAACTGTATAAAAGTATATCTTCGAAATTTTGGTGCAAAAGTACACAATTAATTAGAAATACAAACTATTTTTTTTCAATTCACAGATAGCTTTCCGAGAAATTAAAAAGCTTGTACATTAGGTTTTGTTACAGCTAGGCGCAGAGACTCCGTTATTTATCCTCTTGCTGCAAAACGATAAGTGCCAAAACGCTTTCCATAATGACGAAAAGAAATAATGGGATTACAATAGAGACTCTTGTAGACATTGACAGGGTATCAATATCCATTTCTCCTCCAAAGAAGAGCACAAGAAAAACACCCATCTTCATAGTTAGTGCAACAATAAAAACCATTAATATTTTATTGGGCACAAAAATTTTACCTACCTCCAAAAGGAGATAGGTAAATAATGTTCCGAATCCGAAGAAGTAATAAAGCTTACTGATTTGAAGATCTACTTTAAAGTTATTCTTCTCTACTATGCTCAGGTGTATCATCTCACCTAAAAAAAGCGTCGCTATAATAATTGCAGAAACAATTACCATACGCTTCACCACACTACTCTTCATCGTCTTGATTACTTAATTTGATTACTTGTCTGATAATGGAATATATGGAACCAAACACTACAAATAAGGTGACCACCTTATAATAGGATATGTGCTCAGAGGGATATTTTTTATCCAACCATTCTCCAATTAAACTTCCCAGCCATATGGATACC
>NZ_JAWWCF010000083.1:0-11931 GCF_033720595.1 Lishizhenia sp.
CTGTGAGGACTTCCACTTTACCAGCATGAGTTTAGGTGATTTATTAGATGCTCAATTGTCTTGGAATGCAACCAAATTGAACCCTACGTCACTTTCTTGGTACACCTATATCAAAGGAGAAGATGATTTAAAGTTTGATATTAAAACGTCATACTTCACCATAAGAGATCACCGCTGGGATATACGTAAAAACTCAGTGATTCATATCAAAGGCGATAGTTTGGATGTCGATAATTTCCGCATGGCAAGAGATAACCAATACTTAAGTTTAGATGGTTTAATAAGCAATGAACCAAATGATAAACTCGAGGTGGTGGCCAAAGATTTCGATTTGAGCGATATTGCTGGAGTTTTTGGAGATTTTGCAGTAGAAGGAATTGCCAACATAAAAGGTGAAATAGCTACACCTTTTACAGATTTGTTTTTTACAGGGAACGGAAACATAGATTCCCTGTTCATTAATAGTGAAGAGGTAGGTGATATTGCATTGCTGGCGGCTTATCGACAAAAACAAAAGAAAATAGATGTTGAAGGAAAAATCAATTATAGAGGGATAGAAACTTTTGACTTTAGTGGTTACTATGATGTGGTTGCCAAGGAAGATAATCTGAACTTCTTGCTAGATTTTAAAGGTGCAGATTTACAGGTGGCAAATGCCTTTATGGATGAAGATGTGGTATCTAACATTGCCGGTAACCTTGCTGGTAAGGTAAAAGTTAGAGGGGAGATAGATGCGCCAGTTTTAGAAGGAAAGGTGAAGCTTTCTAATGGGAATGCAAAACTTCAATTACTCGGTGCCAACTTTAAGTTTGATGGAGAGATAGAAGTAGTAGAAAATGGTGTGTTCTTAAACAACATTCCTATTAAGGATGAAGAGGGGAATACGGGGTCTGTGGTAGGACAGATTTTCCATGATAATTTTAAGAATTTCAACTTCGATTTAACCTTTGATATGGAAGAATATCTGGTCAATAACAAATTTGTTCCTGTAGACCGCTTTTTGGTTATGAATACGAAGTATGATCCGGACGAGTACTACTATGGTAAAGCTTATATCAGAGGAACTGCGAATATTTCAGGGTATTCAGACAACTTAATTATCGATGTAAATGCAAACACGCGAAAAGGAACATGGATAGATTTTCCTATGTACGGGGCTTCAGAGATTGAAGAGGCCGAATTCATAGAATGGCTTCCGCGTGTGGCAGATTCATTGCTATCTAATGAACCCAAAATTGATTTTACTGGAGTAGAATTGAATTTAAATATTGGCGTAACACCTGATGCTCGTTTAAAAGTAATTTTTAATGATGCCACAGGAGATGAAATCACAGCTCATGGAGGGGGAAACATTATCATTAGTTTAGATAATTACAACCAATTGACCATGGAGGGAGTATTCACTGTGGATAGGGGGAACTACAACTTTGTGTTAGGTCCTTACAAGCAAAACTTTATTCTAGAAAAAGGAGGAACTGTGCAGTGGACGGGAAGTCCTTACGATGCAACCGTAAATCTACAAACCTATTACAAGACTACAGCAAATTTAGATGTGGTGGTACAAGATGTAATGACGAATAATGGGACCAGGAAAGATGAGATCAATTGTTATTTGAGTTTGAATGGAGAGTTAATGAAGCCAGAGATTACTTTTGACATCAAAGCTCCCAAAGCCAACGAAATGGGTAAAGCAACTTTGGCAAGAATACGATCAGACCAAGATGAGTTAAACCGTCAATTTATTAATCTGATGGTCTTCAAACAGTTTATACCGCTTAATTCAGGAGGATCTATAGGTGGTGGTTTGGATTTGGTAAGTACCCAAATCAATTCATTGATAGATAAGTTAAACACCGGAGCGAACATAGGGGTTGCTTTAGACAGAGATCAGCTAACGGGAGATAACTCTGTGGAGCTCGGGGTGAGTAAAGAATTCTTGGATGATAAACTCATTGTTTCAACATCCTTTGGGGTAGAAAATAATGCAAGTTCTTCCGCGACTAATACAAGTAATATCATTGGTGATGTACGTGTGGAATATGTATTGAACGAAGCCAGAACCATGCGTGTAAATGTCTACAACGAATCCAATGATTATTCTGTAATACAAGATAACAACCAAGGTCAATTTACGCAAGGTGTAGGTATTCATTACCAAGAAGACTTTCAAAATTTAAGTGACTTCAAATTATTCCAGTATATTGGTAACCTCTTTCGAAAAGAAGAGGACAAAAAAGAAGATAATAACAATAAAAAGAAGATTCCTCAGGAGTATATAGACAACCCTGCGTTGTTAGATGAGGAGAATTAATATATTGAATACAAGAGATGAAAAAAGTATTGATAGCCAACCGTGGTGAGATTGCGAGAAGGGTAATTAGAACCTTACACAGGTTAAACATAGAAAGTGTAGCTGTCTATTCTGACGCAGATGCCAATGCTCCTTTCGTTTTAGAAGCTGATGAAGCTGTTCATATTGGAGCTTCACCTTCAGCAGAGAGTTATTTGGTGCAAGAGAGAATTTTAGAAGCTGCCAAGGCAACAGGTGCAGATGGGATTCACCCAGGATACGGTTTCTTATCTGAAAACGCTGAGTTCTCTGAAAAGGTAAAAGCTGCAGGAATTAAGTTTATTGGACCATCGGCACACGCTATGGAGTTGATGGGAGATAAATTAAGTGCTAAGCAAGCGGTAAAGGAATTTAATGTTCCTTTAGTTCCAGGTATTGATAAAGCAGTTTCTGATTTTGAAGAAGCTGTTGATGTTGCCAAGCAAATTGGTTTCCCAGTTTTGATCAAAGCTTCTGCCGGTGGTGGAGGTAAAGGAATGCGTTTAGTGGAGCGTGAAGAGGATTTGGTGGAACAAATGCAATTGGCCCAATCAGAAGCGCGTTCTTCGTTTGGTGATGATGCAGTTTTCGTTGAGAAATTTGTAACGAAACCACGTCACATCGAAATTCAAGTATTTGCAGATAGTCATGGAAATACAGTTCATTTATTTGAGCGTGAATGTTCTATCCAACGTCGTCACCAAAAGGTAATTGAAGAGGCTCCAAGTGCTGTTCTTACTCCTGAAATTAGAGAAGAGATGGGACAAGCAGCAATTAACGTTGCCAAAGCATGTAACTACGAAGGCGCAGGAACCGTTGAATTTTTAATTGATGCGGATTTAAACTTCTACTTCCTAGAAATGAATACACGTCTACAAGTTGAGCACCCGGTTACTGAAGAAATTACAGGGCTAGACTTGGTAGAATGGCAAATTAGAGTGGCTAGAGGTGAGGAATTGCCGTTAAAGCAAGAAGAAATTAAAATGAAGGGTCATGCTATGGAAGTACGTGTGTACGCAGAGGATGCCTTGAATAACTTTGCTCCGGACATAGGGACGTTACGTAGATATAGAAAACCAAACTTTGACTGGGTACGTGTAGACGATGCTTTTGAAGAGGGAATGGAAATTCCTATTTACTACGATCCAATGATTGCGAAATTGGTAACCTACGGTGAAGATAGAGCACAATCTATCGAACGTATGATTAAAGCAATTGATAATTACGAAATTTCTGGTTTAAGAACAACCTTAGATTTTGGTAAGTATGTGATGAAACACAATGCCTTTACTTCAGGTAATTTTGACACCAATTTTGTGAAGCATTACTTTGAAGATCCAACAGTAATGAAAGTAGCTCAAAAAGAGGAGGAGAAAGCTTTGAAAGCCGGTATCAACCAAATTTGGGATAGATTAAAAGAAAGAGAGAAAGAAGAGTTTGCAGTAAAACCTGTTAACAACTAATTCTTTCGGAGGATATATAGGTGGGACTGTTCATTGAGCAGTCCCATTTTTTGTGCATAATAGTTTAGATATAATTAATTTATTCGTTGAACTTTCTTCTTTTCAGCTGAATTATTTTTGTGTTTATTCCATCAAATATTCGTACCTTCTAGGGTATGAAACACTATAATTGTCCATATTGTCATGCATACTTAAATGCACAAGGCTATATAGCCCTAGCGGTAAAAAAACCGCACGGAAACAGTGGTGTGATATTGTTGAGTGAAGAAATAGGGGATTATGCAACCAAGTTAAATCCGAAATTGGATATACACGAAGGTGATTTAACCCACTTTCACTGTCCTAGCTGTACAGAATCTTTACACTTACCTTCTGACGAACGTTTAGTAAGGATTTTGAAAACAGATAGCAATGGAGTAGAACACACAGTTATCTTCTCAGCTATTAATGGTGAAAGGTCTACTTATTTAATTTCAGATGAAAGACAATTAACATTTGGAGAACATGCGTTGAAATTCATGGACCCAGAATGGTACCTTAAATTGTGAGGTATTACTACTGTAACTTTACCAATCTTCAAGAGAATTTTTGAAGCATCTAATTTGTTGTTCAAAATTTTCCTTAACAAGGAAAGAAAGGCTGGAAATCAAAGTTCTATTTTGATTTCCAGCTTTTTGATTTATGCCCTTTTAAAGTGAAGGTATTCAAGGGTAAGTCCGACGAGAACTACTACCGTACTTCCGATAATATTGTACATTAAATAACTTAGGTCAAAGAATTCGTAGACTTTCATTACGTGTATTATCAATACCGTTAATTGTCCTACTATTCCTGCCAGTAATGCTGCTTGGTGACCAACTTGCTTAAAGAAAAAGGCCAAAAGGAAGACACCTAAAATAGTACCGTAGAATAAAGATCCAAGTATATTCACCAATTGGATGAGGTTTTCGAAAAGTCCTGCAGTTAAGGCGATGACTATGGCGAGTAATCCCCAGATAATGGTCAGTACTTTAGATACTCTAACGTCCTTTTTATCTTCATCAGATTTTGACCAGAATTTTTTGTAAAAGTCTATAGTGGTGGTAGATGCTAAAGCATTTAATTCTCCAGCTGTGGATGACATTGCTGCAGAAAAGATAACTGCCAACAGCAGTCCAATCAAACCTGGAGGCAAGTACTCTAATATAAAGCCTAAGAAAATATAATCGCTGTCTTTTTCTTCATAATCTGGATCAAAAGAACTTAACTTTTCTTTGTATAAGACGCGTAGGGAGTCTTGTTTAAGCTGTAACTGTTGCGGTACATGTAAATCTGCTTGTGTGCTTAATAGTTGTTTCTTTTCGCTAAAAACAAGGTCGTAGGCTTTTTCAATTTCTACCAGTTCTGCTTGTTGAGTAGGTGTTATATCTACCAAATGCTGATTAAAAACTATAGGCGGTTTGTTGAATTGAAAAGAGACAAAAACCATCACGCCAATGAAGAGTATGAAAAACTGCATCGGTATTTTCATCAATCCATTAAACATTAACCCCAGGCGAGATTCTTTCAATGATTTACCTCCTAAATAACGCTGTACTTGCGATTGATCCGTACCGAAATAAGAGATAAATAAGAACAATCCTCCTGTAAGTCCAGAAAGTAAAGTATACCTGTTTCCGGTGTCAACGGAAAGGTCGATAATATTCATCTTACCCAGAGCTCCGGCGATGTCAACTCCTTCACTTAAACCTATGCCGATTGGGAAACTATCTAAGACGTAATAAAAGGCAATAAACATTCCGGTCATGATGATTCCCATTTGCCATTTTTGAGTAAGTGAAACGGCTCTACTTCCACCAGAAACGGTATAAATAATCACCAAGCCACCAATTAAAATACAGGTCAACTGTAAGTTCCAATCTAATAGTGTAGATAAAATAATGGCTGGGGCATAGATGGTGATACCTGCCGCCAAACCTCTGGAAAGTAAAAACAATAAAGCAGTAAAAGATCGCACCTTTACATCAAATCGCTCCTCCAAATATTGGTAGGCAGTATATACTTTTAAACGATAATAAATGGGGAGGATGAATACAGAAATGAATATCATCGCTAAGGGCAATCCAAAGTAGAATTGCACAAAGCCCATCCCACTTTCATAGGCTTGACCAGGCGTTGATAAGAAAGTGATGGCGCTGGCTTGGGTAGCCATGATGGACAAGCCGATTGTAGCCCAATTCTCGGAGTTGTCACCCTTTAAATATCCTTTAAGGTCTTTGTTTAGCTTGGTTTTCCAAGTTCCATAGGCTACGATAGAAAACAAAGTAACCAGTAATACAGTCCAATCTATCCAACTCATAAAGTATAGGTGTTAGTCATCCATAAATACAAGAGTATCTGCAAGGCTAAAAATCCAACCAAGGCCCAATACCACGCTTTCCAGTTGGTTTTATCTTTTTCCTCCATAACTAGTAACTTAAAATGTTTGCGAATAAACGATAGGCCCCAATCACACCTTGAGGAAGTTCTCTAAAGAAAGAAATTCCAGTGTAAACCACTTGTCCTTCTCCTAACTCAGCAACAATCAAAGCTCCTTCTTGAGCTTGTTCACCTTGATCGGCCCAACTCAATAATGGCGTATAAGCAGGCGTATAGTTCTCCGCAAAATATAACCCTCTTTCTTGCACCCAAGCATCGAAATCTTCAGGTGTGATTTTATTGGGTACATTAAAAATAGGGTGTTCAGCATCTAATATGTTTACTGTGGCATCTTCTTCTGTTACTCTGTTTCTTCCAATTTTAAATGGGAGGGGAGCAAAGGGTTGAAAATTGCCAGATCTTGAAGCCGTGTTGTATTGAAGGATTAGTTTACCTCCCGCTTTCACAAAATTCTCGAGTTGAGGGTGGAAGTTTTCCAATTCAGGATGAACATTGTAGATACGAATTCCGAGTACAACGGTTGTGTATTGCGTTAAATCAACGCTAGGTAGTTCACTTACCTCAAACTCATCCACTTCTAAACCTAATTGACGAATAGCATTAGGAACAGCATCTTCTACACCTTTGATGTAAGCTACTTTGAGTTCTTTCACTTGCACATCTAAAGGAATACATTTCATTTGTGAAGGAGAAAAGATGACTTGAGTGGGGATATGGTCGTAACTGATTTCTGTTGCATCATAGATGCTTTTTCCCGAACTATCCTTAATCAATAATTCGCCCGATGCAGCGTTAGTACTTGGCGTAAGTTGAAGGATAATATTTTGTTCTTGGTGTTTCTTGGTGAAGTGTACCTTAAAAGTAGACTGACTAATTTTCCAACCTTCAGGAACTGTAATACTTAATTCGTCTTCGTAATTGTTTTGGTATCCGTGCAGCGTTATCAAAACTTCTTTTTCAACACCAGGCTTTGCAATCAATATGTTTTGATCGAGTGTTGCAGTGATTTTTGGAGCTATCACCAATGGTCTGCGTCTTTCTCCGTAAGAAGGATCCCTCCATTTATGATCTGCCGAAACCGGTAATTCTAAGGTTTGACCTTCAATTTCTATGCGTAAATAACCGTGAATAGCGGCTCTATTCTCAGCCCTTAATAAATTTTGAGGGTCGTTTACCGTATACAAATCTGTATGCTCATTTCTCAACCAATAAGGAGTGGAAAGAACCGTTGTGGGAGCCGTTTTTAGACGATGTTTGTATTCTTTATTTTCAGGAATTTCTTCAGAGAGATTAATTTCAGTTCCATCACTTAAACGCAAAGAATTTAAAGTGACAGGTGTAGATGATCTATTGATAGCTACGAGTTCTAGAGGAATTTCTTCTCCTAAAGCAAAACTGTGATCGTCTGCCAATAGTTCTAAATTCATTCCTAAACATTGGGCTATGATTTCTTTACACAGCGCAACTTTTTCATCGCGCAATTGAGGATCTACAATTTGTTCCATGTAGTTCAATATTTCGAGTAAAGCAGGGATGTTTTGTGCAGGGTCTTGGAAATTGAAATTCTCCAAGAGTTTATTGAAGCGCTTTTCCACATTGCTTTTGGTCAAATTAAACCAATCTCGTTGTGCATGTTCAAAGAAAGAGTTTTTAAGTTTTTTACCCTTCAAATGCTCAAAGTACTCTATTTGCTCACCGCGCTCAAGCAAGTTTCCAAAGCCTTGACATTTATGCTGAGAACGTGCAAGCGTTCCAATTTCGTTGTAAGATTTTCCTAACATCGGGGCGTATCCTCCAATGTCTTTAACCAAGTAATTTGGGTTGTTGGCAGCAGAATCAGCTATGCTCGGATTCCACCAATACGATGAGTTCCAATAAACGCTGTTTACTTGCCAAGTTCCTAATTCCTTTACTTGTTCTGGTAAATACTTGGCATCGGCCGCTTTATCAAATGCTTCTAATGCAAGAAGGGCAGAGGCGGTGTGGTGACCATGTCCGGCTCTTTTATCGGGTGGGAAACGCGTTACAATCACATCTGGTTTAAAGCGACGTATCATCAAAACTAAATCCGCCATCAATACATCCTTACCCCATTTTTGGAAAGACTCTTCTGCAGATTTTGAATAACCGAAATCCACGGCCTTTGAAAAGTACTGTTTGGCATGATCATGCGATCTTGCAGCCAGCAATTCTTGGGTACGCAATACACCTAAAGCATCACCTAACTCATTTCCGATTAGGTTTTGTCCGCCATCTCCACGGGTTAAGGAGAAGTAGGCCGTTTCTGCTTTTTCTCCCAAAGAAAACCAAGCCAAAGCTCTGGTATTCTCATCGTCGGGATGAGCAGCAACATATAACACACGTTTTAAAGAGTGTAATTTTTGCAGTTGAACATAAATGGAAGAGGAAGGTTCTGATGCCTTCGCAAATGAGGTAAAGAAAAGGGTAAGTATTAAAATTCCCTGGGTGATATAATTTCTTTGCATAGGGCTAAAAATAAATAAAAGAACCAGCCTTTAAAGCATATTTTTTGACAATAAATGACAATCCAATTACTTTAAGAATCCACGCTTATTATTTCATCCCTTTTTCCCCGAATCTTAAAACATTCTTGTTTCAATTAAATTTTTAAATGACTTTCTTTGCGCCCAAATTTCGAGGTATAGAGATGTACTTCGACACTTTTCACCCGAAAAATTAAAATATGAAGCCTGGTATTACGAATAATATCAAAACACAAGATAGTGATCCCAAAAGTTGGGTTCCAAATTTTCCAAACCCTGCTGATTTTAGGTTTGACTATTTTAAGTTGTTAAAAGAATCTCCAAATGGATTAGCCAAACTAGAGCAAGACCAACCCTCAGTTGCCATAATGGGCGCGGGAGTAGCGGGAGTTACGGCTGCTAGAGAATTGTTGCGATGTGGTTATAAAGTGACCCTTTTTGAAGCTTCTAATCGCATTGGAGGAAGATTATATACCTTGAAAAATCCTTTAGATAAAGGGATAGAGCGTAAGCACGCCGGTTTGGAAATGGGAGCCATGCGTATGCCTTTCTTTAGTAAACCAGGTGATGAAAATTGCTTGTTAGGGTATTATTTAAATCACGAGCCAGGTAGAAATAAAGCAATACTTACACCTTTCCCAAACCCTGGAGCTGCACCAGGAAATACGGGTATTTATATCAATAAAGGATTTGGACCAAAAGGGGCAGAAAGTGAAAAGCCGAGTATGATCTTTTGGCCATTGGATGAGGACGGTGTTCGTCGATACCCCAAAAATGAAGTATTGCAGAAGTTATGTGAGAAAGTAGAAGAGTTTGGAAAAAACTTCCAACAGGCTGCCAAACAATACTATACACAAAACAATGAATTGTGGACGATTTGTTGGCGTAAGCTTCGTGCACATTACCAAGGGATGAGTTTTAAAGATTTGGTGTTAGAACCCTCTTTAGACCGCGAAGAAATTTTACATAAAATTGCTCATTTAGAGGATTTTGATGGTGATTTGGGCGGTTTTGGAATGACTGCTGAAGAAGCCAATTTGTTATACATCATAGGTACAGGTGATGGAAGCTGGGGAGCATTCTATGACATCGGTGCGATGTGGTTTATTCGTTGTACTTATTTTGGTTTTGACTCTAACCTACAAACGGTAGAAGGTTTGGCCCACCCAGAGGAATTGCCCTATTTTATGCGAACTGTCTTAGATTCATCAACTCCACAAAAGGCCTTTGAAGGACCAAGTTATGAAGGAATTCAAGGTTTGGCAGAATACCTAATGTTTGCACCCTTACCAGGGGAAGAAGAGAAGTCTTTGTTTACCGAAGGGGATTTGTTCATGGAAACTCCTGTAACTAAAATTAAAAAGACAGAGAAAGGTGTGTTGGTCTACTCAGAGCAGCATCCCGAGGGACAATTTTTTGACAAGGCTTTGGTAACCTCTACCAAATGGGCAGCGCAATTGTCTATGGATTTTGAAGGTTTCCCAGAAGAAGAGTTACCGCAGGATAAAATCATTGCCGCACAAACGCAGCACAACATTTCGAGCTGTAAATTATTCTTCCCTTTAAAAGCCAGGTATTGGGATAAAGAACAATTTCCTGACTGTAAAATTCCACAAGTTTTGGTAACAGACACCTTGATACAAGACATGTATGGATTAGCATGGAGCAATAAACCAGAAGATCCGGGTGTGATTTTGGCCAGCTATACCTGGGAGGATGATTCGTTGAAACTTTTGGCTTTCAACAATGAAGAATTGAGTGATATCGTGCTCAAAGAGTTGAAGTCTATAACCATGGAAACCTTGGGAGAGGATATTACTGAATACATAGATACTACAAAACCTGTTTCTATACAATGGATCAAAGAACCAACCTATTTGGGATGTTCTAAATTGTACAGAGCCCACAACGAGGCAGAGAACATGATAGATTTGGGCTACAATGAACATTTCGCCAAAGCTTCGCATTTGTATTTTGCAGGTGAGAATTATGGGGTAGAAGGTGGTTGGACAGAACCAGCGTTGCGTTCTGCCTTAGATTGTGTGTTGCACATGATTAAACATACACCGGGAGCAGTGCTTCAACATCCGAATTTCTCATTGGAAGAAGATTATCCTTCTTGGCCAACCTATGATTATAAGAAAGAAGAACAAACCGTTAAGGTAAGTACAGATACAGAGTTGTTTTCAGTGAATTAATTGGTCTTACCAGTGCTAGAGAAATATTAATTTATCGTTCCGCTCGGAAACCTATATCTATTGAATAATTAAATGATCTGATTCAGGTTATCGAGCGGAGTCGAGATGAGCGACATACGAAGCGTGAAATACTACTCCGGGGAAACTTAAACAGCAGTTTGAATAAGCTGTGCTAATTGTTCAATTTCTTCTGCTGTATTAAACGCATGCACACAAACTCTCAACCTTTCTTCGCCGGGTTTAACAGTAGGAGGAAGTATGCACTTAATACCTATGTTAGCTGCCTTTAATTTCTTTTCCCAAGCTTTTAAGGTGTCTATATTGTCAGCAGTTAAACACTGTATCGGACTACCATTGTTTTTCAATCCAAATACATCACAAAAGCGAGCGATGTTGGCTTGCAATTTTAGTTGTAAAGCCTTGAAGTCGGTTTGTGTTATAATTTGCTGAACGCGGTAAACACTGGTTTCTGGAAGGGTAGTGGTGTAAATGAAGGAGCGTGCAAAGTTCACTAGGTTGTCCTTTACCAATTGAGAAGATAGCACCACAGCACCGTGCGCTCCAAATCCTTTTCCAAAGGTGAGTAGACGTGCAAAAACTTCATCTTCTAATCCTAGTTCTTCTATTCTTCCACCGCCATTTTTACCAAAACAAGCTCCGGCATGAGCTTCGTCTACAATTAAATGAGCACCGTATTTTTTACAAATTTCAACCGTTCCTTTTAAGTCGGCCAAATCTCCGTGCATGGAGTAGAGCGATTCTATCAAAACAAAAACTATCCCTTCTGCCTTTTGCAAGCGTTCTTCTAAATGAGAAAGTGAGTTGTGTTTGAAACTGTAAGATTTACAGCGCGCCAATATCAATCCATCTCTAGATGAAGCATGGATGTGTTCATCGTAAATTACGGTATCATGACGCTTCACCAAAGCTTGTAACAAGCCCAAATTGGCATCGTAACCTGAATTGAAGAGCAAAGCTGCTTCTGAATGGAAGTGTTGGGAAAGTTGTTCCTCCAATTC
>NZ_JAWWCF010000084.1:0-11778 GCF_033720595.1 Lishizhenia sp.
GATTATAATCAAGGAAGTAACATAGATGCTGCCGCTACCCTTATTGATTGGGAAACACAGGGATACTTTGGGGAGTACGCCAATGGTTACCCTTTAAACTCTAGCTTTTTTACCTACATCCGTAAAGGATATTGGAAGGATAAAGGAAAAAAATACCTCCTGCTAAGAAAAAACACAAATGGCGTGTTGAGCTATGGATGGGTAAAACTGGAAATGAGCAACTATCGATCTGTAGGTATCTATGAAACGGCTTTTTGAAGCTGTAATTATTCTGACTATGATACTTATCCTCCCGAGAAGTTTGGAGCTATTGGATAAAAGAAAAATTTAAATCAGTGCTATCCTAGCTCCTTCGCTCCCAATTAAATATCCAAAATGACACTTTAGTACTTGACCATTAATTTGTTCCTCGGTGAATCCATTTTTTATTATTTTTATTTCACTAAAAATAAACTCGCCATATGGACCTCCAAAGAATCAAAATCTTCGTTTGTTGCATTTCCTACCTCCTCGTAGCGTTGAACCTCCTGTTTATGGTAGATTATCAAGACCTCTCCTGGGAAGCTAATAAATCCAGTTTCATCGGTATATGTACAGGTTTATTAGTCGGAACAAATATGTTAATTTCATTACGTACCGATACTAAAAACACTCAAGTGAAAAGTGAAGAAAGAATTTAAGAAGGGTAATAATAATATCTTCCTTTCATTAAATTTGTAGGATGCGCAGTTCATATTCACCAGAGGAAATTGAAACATTTGTTCAGGACTTTAAAAAGTATCGTCACGTTAAAGAAACCATAGGTCTAGCTCAACAACCGGACTTCTTAAAAGCTGTAGTAAACATTGCCCAAAGAACAGATTATCCTTATCCAGAATACAGCACTTGGTACCTCAGTAAAGTTGCCGAGGCCAAAAAATACCCCATACACCTTATTCAAAAAGAACTCTTGGACTTGTATTTAGAACATGAAAATCCAGGACTGCAGCGAAGCGTACTTAAAGCACTCACCTTTTGCCCAATTATCGCCTACAAACAAGGAGAATTTTTAGACAAACTCTTTCAAGATTTAGCAGCACCAGAAGTTAAAGTAGCCGTTAAAGTGCATGCCTTGGAAAACCTACAAAAATTCATACCTAATTACCCCGAACTTTTGGGCGAAATACAACATACCGTAGAAATGCAACGCGATAACTTCACGCCCGCCTTAAATGCAAGGTATAAAGCTTTTTGTAAGAAAAATAAATTAACATAACCCATATGAAAAATCTATTCTTCATCTATCTCCTTTTTCCGTTCACCCTTTGCTTGGGTCAACAAGTAAAATACAGTCATTACAACACCTATATCGGTACCTATAAAAATGGAAAACTGAAAATAATTGATATGATCGCTGCTCCCCGTACAAGTTTTTATGACAGTACAGGCAGGTATGTTTCCAATACCCTCTATAATGACTCCTTATTTGGTGAAGTGCAACAGAGCTTTGAGTATACCTATGACGCTTTAAATAGAAAAGAAAGAGAATATTACACATGGGGCAATGGAGCTCCAAATTCTTTCATTCACTATTATTACGATAGTTTAGATCAAAATATACGTCAAGAATTTTATGACTTACCAGACACCACACTTACTTCTGTAAAGTTTTTCAATTACGATAAGCATGGAAATTTACTCACAAAAACCCAGTCCTTTAACAATAACCCTCCCATTTTATTAAAAGAAAACACCTATACCTACGCAGGAGATAGTTTAGAATCTTGTATATCTACAACCTACAGTTTAAACGGTGTTCTAACGGAAAAGGAGGAGATAATTTATCAAAATAATAAACCTGTACAAGAAACAGATCTCCTTAAAAAAGAAACTACGTTATTGAGCTATTATCCATCTGGAAGGTTAAAAAGTAGAGAAAGAGATAATTACAAGGATGAATACTTTTATGAGGTAGATGCATACGGCAATGTTACCTTACGCGCAGAAATTTTTAATGGAATTGAAGGAGAAATAAGAGTGTTTTCCTATGAATATTATGAAAGTGAATAAGGCTACCATTTCTGGCTATTCACTGTAGTCCCGAGCATTTCATTTAAGTGCACATTCCCCTAAAAACAACACTTCTATGGTCGTGCTTTTTTAGGAGTGTTTACTAAAATTCAAAGCTAGGGCGCTGCCGTTGCTATCCAGGGCAGATTTCTTCTTATTTTCACGCTATGGAAGTAAAAATCGTGAACCTCTCGCCAAAGTCATTTGTAGGATATAAGCAAGAAATGAGTTTAAGTGAAAACACTACACCAAAACTTTTCCAACAACTCATGCAATTAAGAAGTAAAGTTGAACAAAATGCTTCTTTCATCTACGATATCAAAATTTATCCGTCTTCCTATTTTCAAAACTTTTCCCCTACAACTAATTTTATCAAATGGGTTGCATTGGAAAATACACCTCAACTTGGCTCTTGTAAATTGGATGGCATAACACTTTCTGGTGGACTTTATGCAAAATTCAATAACCCATACGGCTTTGGAAATCCTAAAGTCTATCAAGACATTTTTCAAAAATGGCTTCCTTCCTCTGATTACCAGCTCGATCAAAGACCTCATTTTGACGTTTTTGTACCACAGAAAGATCCCTCTCAAATTGCAGAAGATATTTTTATCCCAATCAAACCCAAGTAAAATTACCGCTTAAACACATAATACACCATTCATGTATTAAGATAAAAGATTTATAGTACCTTGCATTGCAAAGTACCTTTTAAAAAATATATCTTTGTTATGTATTAGTACTATAAGAATTAAATTATGAAATTAGAAAATACAAAAGCTCAAATGCGTAAAGGGATATTGGAGTATTGTATTCTCTCTATATTAAACGTCAAAGAAGCCTATCCTTCAGAGATAATAGATCAACTGAAGGCCGCCAAAATGATCGTTGTAGAAGGAACACTTTACCCCCTACTTACGCGACTACTCAAAGCTGACTTACTCACCTACAGATGGGAAGAATCAACGAGTGGTCCACCTCGTAAATATTATTCACTCACCACAGCAGGTGAAAATTTCTTAGCTGAATTAAATGCTACCTGGAACGAACTAAGCACAGCTGTAAACATTATTACTCAGAAATCATGAACAAGACGATATCTATCAATTTAAGCGGACTCATTTTCTACGTAGAAGAAGAAGGATATGAAAAGCTAAGGGCGTATTTAGATAATATTCGTGCGCAATTTAAAAACAGCGATGAAGCAGAAATGGTCATCGAAGATGTTGAATTACGTATTGCAGAAATCTTTACAGAAAGAGCCAATGGTGGTCCTGTAACTAGCCAAGACGTAGACCACGTTATCACAGTAATGGGAGAAGCAACAGCCTACGCCCCAGATGAGGAAGAAGACGAAACTTCCGGTCAACAATCATCTACAAAAACCAACACCGTTTACGTTAAAAGCGGATTGTACAGAGATCCAGAAAACGGTTACATCGGTGGTGTTTGTGAAGGGTTGGGTCATTACTTCAATTTAGATGCTCATTTGGTACGTGCACTACTAGTTATTTTCGTGCTATTGGGTGGTTCTGGTATCCTTATCTACATCATTCTTTGGGCTGTTTTGCCGGCGGCTAAGAGTACCAATGACAGACTCAAAATGAAAGGTGTCGCCGTTACCGTAGAGAACATATCCAAGGAAGTAAACAAAGCTGGAGAAACGATTACAAGAAAATCCAAAGAGTTTTCACATAAGGTAAGAAACGAAACTTCCGATGGTTTTAAAAGCTTGGCTAAAGCATTGGTAAAAATCATAGGTGTATTTTTTATTATTGCAGCGCTCTTCTCATTAATTGCCTTTACCACATTAACTATTGGCGGGTTAGGTATAGTAGGAAGTAACGAAGAAGGTGAAATATTGTCGTTGTTTGAACTCTCTAAACTTTTTTTTGAGAACGGCTTTATGAATACTCTTGCTTGGACCTGTGTTTACATTGCTAAATTCAGTCTTATCATCCTCTTAGCATTAGTTGGAGTTAAACTGATCTGGAATACAAAAGCCAAAAGTATCAAATACTTAAGCGTATCTCTATTCGTACTTTTTATCATCACCTTCATTTCAAGCTTTGCCATTGGTATTAACACGGCTTTACAATTCGAAGCTTCTGCGGAGGACAAAGTAGAAGTAGGTGCAATAATTACAGACACTTTAGAGGTACATTATTTTAGTGACAGACCTGTAAACTCTAGTGCTATTTACAGAACAGAACGCGATGAAGTGTTGCGTTTAGAAGACGAAAATATCCTCTTGCGCTTTGAAGATATGGATTACCGTACCAGCGAAGACAGTATGACGCGTATTTACCACAGCTTGAAAGCCAACGGGGCTACATCAGTTCAAGCTTACGAAAATTTAGAGCACATCAAGCACAATGTTTACATGGAGGGTAACAAACTTTATGTGGACTTGGATTACAAATTCCCTGCAGAAGATAAGATTAGAAATCAAGAAGCAGAAATAGATATTTACAAACCTAAAAACGTCGTTGTAGAAACCTACATCAACGGGGAACATCATTCAACCAGAAGCTATAATGGCGAAGATGATGACTACAATTACAGACGTCATTACGAAAGAGGTATTCATGTGCACAGCGATGATCACAACGGTAAACATGAAGTAAATATCACTTTTTAATGAATAAAATGTTTTAGCAGCAAACAACAGCGGTAGATTTAGCATCATTTTTCAGTAGTGTATTCCTAAGTTAAACTTGAAAATCAGCAACTTCTAACGCACCTCAATGAACAATTGAGTTTTCTAACCAAAAACAGACAAAAGCCTGTAATTCAGACACTACGAATTGCGGGCTTTTTTTATTATCTTTGCAAGGCTTAAAAATACATCTATGACAAAAAACACTGAGACTCTCGAGACCGCAAATACAGATTTACAAGCATACAAAAACGAAATCATTAACGATTACAGATTGGCTTGCATATCAAGAGAAACTTCTTTATTGGGAAGACGAGAAGTTCTTACCGGTAAAGCGAAGTTCGGTATTTTTGGAGATGGGAAAGAATTGGCACAAATCGCTCTAGCAAAGCAATTCCAAAACGGAGACTTTAGAAGCGGTTACTACAGAGATCAAACTCTGATGATGGCCATAGATCAATTAAATGTACAACAATATTTTGCTGCCCTTTACGCACACACAGATGTAGCACACGAACCTGCATCAGGAGGTCGTCAAATGGGTGGACACTTTGCTACGCGAAACATAGACGAAAACGGTGAATGGAAAAACTTGATGGAACAGAAGAACTCTTCTGCTGACATCTCTCCTACTGCCGGACAAATGCCTCGTCTATTAGGTTTAGCACAAGCGTCTAAAGTGTATAGAAATCATCCTTCATTAAAGGAATTAGAAGACTTTAAGAAATTCACCAACGGTGGAAACGAAGTTGCTTTTGGTACGATTGGAGATGCCTCAACATCAGAAGGTCCTTTCTGGGAAACAATGAATGCTGCAGGAGTTTTACAAGTACCTATGGTAATGAATGTATGGGATGATGGATACGGTATTTCTGTATCTAGAGATCACCAAACAACGAAAAGCTCTATTTCTGAAGCCTTGGCTGGATTCCAAAGAACAGAAGACAAAAAAGGATTCGAAATCTTCGTTACAAAAGGATGGGATTACGCAGACCTTTGTATTACTTATGAGAAAGCTGTAAAATTAGCACGTGAAGAGCAGATTCCTGTTTTGGTTCACGTTAAAGAAGTAAACCAACCGCAAGGTCACTCTACTTCTGGATCTCACGAGCGTTACAAGTCTGAAGAAAGATTACAGTGGGAGAAAGATTTCGACTGTATAGAGAAATTTAAACAATGGATTACTTCTACTAGCCTTGGTGAAGATGCTGCTATTGCAACTGTTGAGGAATTAGAAGCCATAGAAAAAGAAGCAAAAAAAGAAGTTAGAAATGCGAAAAATGCTGCGTGGAAAGCCTTCACTACAGATTTATTAGCAGACCTTTCTACTGCCGTTCAATTGATGAAGAACGTTGCTGATGCTTCTCCAAACAAAGCATTCATCAACAAGGAGATTGAAGCTTTGGAAAATGCATTCGAACCTATTCGTAAGGATGTATTAAACGTGGTAAGAAGCGTTATTCGTAAAGTAAGAGGTGAAGAAAACACAGCGAAAACTGCTTTAGTAAACTGGTTAAATACTCAGTTGAACAACAATGCACAACGTTACAGCTCTGCACTTTACTCTTCTTCTAAATACAGCATAGCTAACATCACTCCAGTTGCACCGACTTACGAAGGTGAAGAAATGGTAGATGGTAGAATTGTATTGAGAGATAACTTTGAGAAAATCTTTGAAAAATATCCAGAAGCATTAACTTTTGGTGAGGATACAGGTAAAATTGGTGGTGTAAACCAGTCTATGGAAGGTATGCAAGAGAAATTCGGTGAATTAAGAGTTTCTGATACTGGAATTAGGGAGGCTACCATCCTTGGACAAGGAATTGGAATGGCCATGAGAGGTTTACGTCCTATCGCTGAAATTCAATACTTGGATTACTTGTTGTACGCTATCCAGATTATGTCTGATGACTTAGCAACGGTACAATACAGAACGGCTGGTGGACAAAAAGCACCATTAATCATACGTACACGTGGTCACCGTTTAGAAGGAATCTGGCACTCAGGTTCTCCTATGGGAATGATCATCAATGCCATTAGAGGTATGCACGTTTGTGTTCCAAGAAACATGGTACAAGCCGCAGGTATGTACAACTTGCTAATGGAAGCAGATGAGCCAGCATTAGTAATTGAGCCATTAAATGGATACAGAACCAAGGAGCAAAAACCAAGTAACTTAGGTGAGTACAAAATTCCGTTGGGTATTCCTGAAATCGTAAAAGAAGGAACTGATTTAACCATTGTTTCTTACGGTTCTACCTTTAACTTATGTGCGCAAGCTGAAAAGTTAATGGCAGAAACAGGAATGAATGTAGAATTAATAGACGTTCAAACTTTGTTACCGTTTGACGTGAACCACATGATTGTTGAATCGTTGAAGAAAACAAACCGTTTGATGATCGTAGACGAAGATGTTAGCTCTGGAGCAACAGCATTTATCTTAGATCAAATTTTGGTAAAACAAGGAGGTTACTACCACTTGGATTCGCAACCGGTTACTTTGAGTGCTAAGGATCACCGTCCGGCTTACTCTACAGATGGAGATTACTTCTCTAAACCAAACGTAGACGATATCTTTGAAACAGCTTACGGCATGATGCACGAAGCAAATCCAACAGATTTCCCTGCTTTGTTCTAAACAAGAGAAACACATAAATAATTTAAAACGCATCCTACGGGGTGCGTTTTTTTTTGGTTTTGGGGTGTTGGGGCTATACGCGGGTCAACCGGTACGGGGGATTTTTGTATTTTCACTGGAATATGAAATGGATTTGGGGTGCCATAGTATTTTTGGGAATATTTTTTTCTTTTGCTTCTCAACGGGAGCATCGTGAATTCACTGAGCAAGTAGATTGCAATAACGACAGCTGTTACGGCTATTACCAAGGACCAGAATTCATTAAAGGAGATGATATAGCGCATCAATTTTCAAATACTATGTCGGCCAAAGTAGGTGATCAACTCAAAAAGCTTTACAGGGAACAAAATTATGTGCAGGTAAATCTAAAATCTATAAATATGTCGACTGAAGGTATGGGTAGTGGTCATGTAACCTACAAACTCACCATTCCCTTCCAAAAAGTAAGTGATTCTTGTGCAGCAAAAACCAGTTTCGACCACTGCGGAGGATGGAACCATACCCCTGCCCTCACAGCACGTAAAAAACAATTACAGAAAGCACTTTTACCCGGTGATCAATTAGATATTAGTCCCTTAACTACAACACCAGAAGGACTCCAAGAATATTGGATACAATGGCGTAATCAAAACACACAAGCAACATGCGCGGTCCAGAAGAACTAATTGTACGCTACCATTTTATTTTTGGAATCTTACAGTTCATTGTCTTTGTAATATATACAAACTTTTATGCGAGAACTCACCAAAACATAAAGCTTCAACGTCGTAAACTAAAGCGACAAAGTAAAAATCATCAAAAGATTAAACAATTCATTGCAGCGCAAGAGAGAAAACTAAAAAATAGGAAAAAGCAAATCTGGTTCTACTATTTCGGTATATCAGGAATTCATATTTACATCCTCGCATCATCATTTAAAAAAGATCTCTGGTCCCCATTTACACCTTTGATTATACTCGTCATTATTGTCTTATTAACCATGATAACGAACTGGTTAAAGGGCGCAAGTGTTGGCGTACAAAAAGGTAAAGAACCACCGTCAGTGAATCAATATCAGTAATTTAATTTGGCTGTTCGGGCGCGTCATCCGCTCTACTCCTCCCCTTTTCATACATTCAACTAAAAAAATTAAGGGGGCTTCTATAGTCGCCCCCAAATATTAAGTTTCATGGTACTAAAAGTCTACGGGGTGTCGCTGCTACCGCTAACAGAGCTAACATCTTCTCCCTACCTACACTTCCTTACCTCCGGCGTATTCGAGCTATTTAATGATTTTGCTATTTCCTTTCACAATTAGGTGTACTGCAAAACCTAATTCTCCAATTACAGCGCATCCTAATAAAATTCCGTTAACAATACTCCACACTTGATTTTCTGACAGAAAGAAATGGTACAAACAATCCGTAAAATATCCTATTCCTCCTAAAAACACAAAGCCTTGCATCCACTTAGCAATTTTGGACTTACAGATTAAGAAAGACAAGGCAACCATGTGCACCGCAAAAAACAATTGCCAAGCAAACACACCCATACCATGAATTTCTAAAAACAAATAACTCCAATTTTCAAGATCCTCCTGCTCCATACTTAAACCTGCATGCAGCATTATATAAGGCACCACATAAAAGATTAAGTTCACGCTCATTATAATGGCCATCGCTATTCTACTCAAACCAGCCACCTTAACCGCTGTTTTATTGTATTCCGAAAACAAACGCATGAGCATCACCGTCAATAATGTTTCAATTAAGATAATGAGTAAATCGCCCAAAAAACCTAATTGAAATAAAGTCTGATGCGCTATTAGATGCTGAAAGGTAGCTGCGGCATCTCCTTTTACCATCAATGTTTCACCTACGTACATTATACTAAATCCACCTATTAATGCAATTAAGAAATAAAGGCTCCCCGCTGTTCTTGCAAATTTCATTGTCTCCATCTTATTCTATTTTTTTCACAAAGTTCTGGTAACAAGATTCAGTTTGCATTGACTTAAGTTAAGAGATTCATTTGTATCAATATCCCCCTATAGTTTTAGTGGCTTTTTTCGTTCTAACTTTAATGAAATAGCTTTTGCGAAAGGAATTTCAAAGACTTCCTTCCATTCCCTTCTTTTTTAAATCAGCTTTCTTTACATTTAACAAAAAGACCACGTGAAAAAACTCATAGCCAATACGGTAAAACTTCAGGCATACTTCAACTTTACTTTTGTACTTAGTATCATCGCCTGTATTACACTATTGTTTGACTATGGTTTTCAAAAATCACTTGACATAGAAATAAACTTAGTGGTATTCTACCAAGTCACGCTAAGTTTTGGAGTTATAGCGTTTGTTTTGCGACTCTTGAGAATGGCGCACAAACCTAAAATACCCGTCTTCCTCTTTGATATTATTTCTACGCTCTATACTTTAATCATCATAGTAAACCAATTGGTTCATCTTATAGGTGTGCTAGATTACAACTTTCTACATCATGACACGTGGTTATCTATAGCCGTTTTACTCATGTTTATCAGAGAGTTTTCGGAAATACGTATTCAATATAAACGCACGCTATTAAACCCTGCTCAGCTTTTCATTCTAAGTTTTCTTTTTATCATCTTAATTGGAGCTTTATTACTCAAACTCCCCTTAGCCACTTCACAGGGTATTAGTTTTTTAGATGCAATTTTCACCTCTACTAGTGCCGTTTGCGTAACCGGTTTAATCGTTGTAGATACGGCCACAGCTTTTACTCAATTCGGCCAAACAATAATTATGATATTGATACAGGTTGGCGGTCTAGGAATCTTAACATTTGCCAGTTATTTCAGCTTTTTCTTTAAGGGGAAAAGTTCCTATGAAAATCAACTCACACTCAGTGAAATCACCAATGCTAAACGCCTCTCTGAAGTTTTCACAACTTTCAAGCGTATAATTATCATCACCTTTGGTATAGAATTAATTGGTGCAATTCTTATCTATTTTAATTTAAATGCAAAAGACTTTATACACGTTGGAGATCAATTATTTTTTGCTGTTTTTCATAGTATTTCAGCCTTTTGTAATGCAGGATTTTCCATATTAAGTGATGGAATAGCTGATCCTCAATTTAAATTCAACTATGGTTTTCAAATCATTCTTATTGGACTATTTATATTAGGAGGTCTAGGTTTCCCTATTTTCTCTAACATCTTCAACTACACACGTAGGTTTGTTATTCGAAATCTTTTCTTTTGGCGCAAAAATCAATTAGATAATAAACCTTGGGTACTCAACCTTAACAGTAGAATAATTCTGATTACGACCTTCTTTTTAATCTTTTTCGGAACACTGCTGTTTTTAGAACTAGAATTTGATAATACTTTGGCAGAACATGAAAGTTTGTACGGTAAATTTGTAACAGCTCTCTTCGGGGCAACAACCCCTAGAACTGCTGGTTTTAACACCTTTGATTTTGGAGATATACGTTTCCCTACCTTCATGCTAATTATGTTTTTAATGTGGGTGGGAGCCTCTCCTGGATCAACGGGAGGTGGAATAAAAACTACAACACTTGCTGTGGCAACCTTAAATCTCTTATCTATCGCTAAAGGAAAAAGCAAAATAGAGATTTATAGACGTGAGATTTCAATGCGCACGGTTCAAAGAGCCTTTGCCGTAATATCCCTTTCCCTCATTATGATAGGCTTTGGAATTACAATGGTAAGTATATTCAACCCAGATTTATCACTCAAAGAAATAGCTTTTGAATGTTTTTCAGCCTTTAGTACCGTTGGATTAACTGTTGGAATCACCACGAAACTATCTTCTTTAAGTAAAGTAGTTATTATCCTTTTGATGTTCGTTGGACGTGTAAGTATGCTGAGCATACTCATTGCAATTTTTAAACGCACCAAACACAAGAACTATCGCTACCCCATGGAAGAAATAAGCATTAATTAGTATGAAATATATAGTATTTGGACTCGGAAGCTTTGGCTCAAGTTTAGCAGAAAAATTAACCAGTAGAGGTCATGAAGTCATTGGCGTTGACAAACGCATGGATAAAGTGGATGCCTTAAAAGAAAAGATCACCCACACCATTTGTATGGATGCTACCGATGAGCTTACAGTCTCTGGATTGCCCTTAGATGATACGGATGTTGTTATTGTAACTATCGGTGAAAATGAAGGTGCCAACATAATGGTTACTGCCCTATTGAAAAATCTCAAGGTAAAACGCTTAATCAGTAGAGCTATTAATAATCTTCACGAGAAAGTTTTAAAAGCTATTGGTGTACATGAAATTGTTCATCCCGAAGAAGAAACTGCAGAACGATGGTCTAAAAAACTCTGTCTATCAAATGTTATAGACTCCTTTCAGTTGAACGACAATTATAGCATTGTTGAAATGGAAGCACCCGAACAATTTGTAGGTAAAACTCTACGTGAACTCAATATGCGCAGAA
>NZ_JAWWCF010000085.1:0-11766 GCF_033720595.1 Lishizhenia sp.
CAGAAATAGCTTTCTAAAACCCAAGATTGTTCGCGGCTCCAAACCCTAGTTTATTCTCATATTTAATAAATTCTACTGAAGTAAAATTTGACTCAATATAAGCGACAGTACCGTCACTTGAAGCATTATCCACAACTAAAATATCATTTGGGTAACTGGAATTTTCAAGACTAATCAGGCATTTCTCTATCCAATTATTACGCATACCATTATAGGTTACTATGATGCTTAATATTTTCTTCACTTTTTAAAAATTTTATCTTTTAATGTTCTTAAAAGAACCTTCAAAGAGATATTTTTAGATAAATACTCTGGATTATTTAAAAGGTAAAACTCTCGTTCATTTACTCTACTTTTTAACCCTTTAATTTTTTCATTTAATCTATTTCTTAGTAAAACTGAATTATTCTCATTTATCCAATCACAAGAAATTAACAATGAAAACATCTCTAATTGAATCAAATCTTTATTCAAATTATCCAGAGCAGAAAACACTCCTACATCCTTTCTATAAACGGACATTGATTGATTTAGTTTTACAGCGTAACCTCCATTTGACAATAAAAACAAATAAAGAGGATAATCTCCTACTAGGGATTTTGAGAATGCCAAATATGGTTTAAAATCTCTAGGCCGCCTAAACATGACCGACGGAGTATGTATACAGTTCCCATATTCTAATAAATCGCCTATAGTGATTTTATTCTTTCCTATCTTTTGATAAGTAGGCTTTGCCATATAGTCTTCAACCAACTCACCATTTTTCTCCAAAACCTTTAACTCATGGAAACAAATCACACAGTCATCATTCTCCTCCAAAAAATCAACCTGCTTTTGCAACTTTAAGGGATCCGTCCAATAATCATCCCCTTCGCACAAAGCAATATACTTGCCTTTACATTGGTTCAAAGCCCAAATGAAATTCGGCATCATTCCTTTATTTTCAGTATGTCTGGTATAACTAATGATTACCTCACCTTTATAGGTATCTAGTATTTCTTGAATAACTTTTTGACTGTTGTCTGGAGAACAGTCTTCCGCAAGAATCAACTCTACTTTAAAATTGGTTTCCTGCATTAATACACCGTGAATTGCTTCCGCTATAAAATGCTCATGATTATAAGTTATCATGCATACTGAAACTGTGATATCCGCTGAATTATTCATTTTGCAGGGTTCCCTTTTAATACTTTTTTTTCAAAAACAGATTTCGTCACAACAGAACCTGCTCCTATCACAACATCATCTGCAATCTTCAATTTTGGTAAAACAGTCGCATTTGCACCACAACTTACCTTATCACCAAACTCAACTTGCCCTAATAACACCGCCCCTGGAGAAAGTTCGCAGAAATCCCCCACTTTACAATCATGTGTTATTTGTACATTATGATAGATCAATACTCCTTTCCCTATCTCTACGCCATTGGCTAATGTTGCATGATGAAGAATTGTAGCCCCTACACCTATGGTTACAGCTTCCTTACCAATCACACATTTTTCACTAACAACACTCGTCAACGCACCACCAAAACGGGTAAACTTCAACGCCAATTTCTCTCGAAGAATTGGATTTCCTATTCCCAAACTAAATTGAGAGCCCTTTTCTTTAAACCACTTTTGGACCTCATCTTCATTCCTTAAAACTGAACATCCAAACAAACAGGTTATTGCATTAACATCATCGTAAAAAGCTATTTCGTCCTTAGAATATTTCTCTAGAACCACATCAAACAATTCTCTAGCAAATCCTCCAGCTCCAACTATAAGCATGCTTCTATGATTTTTGAAATTTGTTGTTGATCAATAGGTGAAATACTTTCCCACAAAGGCAAACACATTACCCTTTTGGAGATTTCCTGAGCAACGGAACAGTTATTTGCAACCACATAATCTAACTCCTCCAAACAAGGATAAAAATACCTTCTGGGGTAAATATTTTCTGTATTTAGCGCTTTCTGTACCTTTAGTAACTCCTCCTCACTCTTAAAAACGACAGGATAATAATGATAGTTGGGTGAAGTGCCTGCTCTTAATTTTATTTTTTGCAAATCCCTTCCTTCAAGAAGTTCGTCATAAATGGCTACTGCTTTTTTACGACCTTCAGAAATCTCAATAATATGATCAAAAACTGCCAAGCCCATCGCGGCCTGTAATTCACTCATCTTCGCATTGATTCCCAAGCCGTGGAAGGCTTCTTGACCTTTATGTCCAAAATTATGGTGATAGAAAAGTTTGTCTTGTAACTCCTGATCTTTGGTGAACCACGCTCCACCTTCTCCAGTATGAAAAATTTTAGTAGCGTGAAAACTACAGGTACTTACATCTCCATAATTGAATATACTTTGTCCCTTGTATTGCACCCCAAAACAATGGGCTCCGTCGTAAATCACTTTTAAGTTATGCTTATCTGCTATGCTTTGAATTGCTTCTACATGACATGCATTACCAAATACATGTGTCGCTAAAATTGCCGTAGTTTTTTCTGTAATAGCTTCCTCAATTTTACTTTCATCTAGGGTCCAATATTCGGGATCTATATCCACAAAAACTGGCGTACATCCCTCCCAAACAATGGATGATACCGAAGCAACATAAGAAAAAGGTGTTGTAATCACCTCTCCTTTTATCTCCAGGGTTTTCAGAGCAATTTGTAAAGGCAAGGTTCCGTTGGTTGTTAAAGTCATATGTTGTACTCCCAAATAGGCGCGTAGCTTCTCCTCCAATTCTTCAACGAGTTCACCACGATTGGTCAACCAATTATTCTCCCAAGCTTTTTTCAAATAGGCTTGATATTCCTCTTGTGGAGGTAAATATGTTTGGGTTACGTTTATCTTCATCTACAATTGCTTCATATCAATTTCATAAGGAACCCACATTTGTTCTCCATCATGTTGGGTAAACTGAACAGCATCATTGTGTCGTACCAAAGGAGTTCCTCCATCCGATAGTAATACATCTAAACTGTACTTGCCCTTTGTTAGTTTATCAAAAGAAAGTCGAACAACCATTTCCTCCACTCGTGTCATTTTTAGATCTAGCGAAAGTACTTTACCCGCTATAGGTCTTTGCTCTTTGTCTTTTAACTCAACATACAATTCCGGGTCAGTAATGACAAAATCATTCACCTCGTTTCTCAATGAAAAGGTCAATTCATGCGAAAAGGATGCATTCGAAATTTGTGCAAGAGAAAAATCTGTTAATACCAGCTTTTCATGCGCGAGCACAACGTTAGAATCATTCACCTTAAACTTATCATAATAAAGCCCAATACCCTTCGAAACATCTCTACCATTGTATTCAGCTACGCCGTGATCCATCAAGATAATGTGGTTACAAATGCGCGAGACCATGGGCATAGAATGAGATACAAAAATCACAGCTGTATGAGGCAACAATTTGTCGATTTGTTGGAAACATTTGAGTACAAAGCCCAAATCTCCTACTGCCAATACTTCATCAATGATCAATACATCAGGTTCTAAATGGGCGGCAATAGCAAAGCCCAATCGCACCCGCATTCCTGATGAATAATTCTGAACGGGAGAATCTATGAAAGCTTCGATTTCCGAAAAAGCGATAATCTCAGCTATTTTTGCATCTATCTCCGCTCTCGTAAATCCAAGGATAGCACCATTATTATAGATATTTTCTCTTCCGCTTAATATGGGGGTAAAGCCTGCGCCTAATTCTATCAACGCTCCTACTTTTCCTCTTATTGTAATCTTTCCCTCATCTGGATTAATCAATCCATTCAAGATTTTCAACATTGTACTTTTCCCCGCTCCATTGTGCCCTATCAAGCCCAAGCATTCTCCACGTCTAAGTTCAAAAGAAATGTTCTTTACCGCCCAAAACTCTTGTTTTCGAAGTGTGGAAGTGTTCTTTTTTGCCAAAGGATTGATAGCTCCAAAAGCGTCTTTTAATCCATAAACTAAACTGCGCTTTAGATTTTTACAGAATTTCTTTGAAACTCCCTCAACCCTTACCAATACATCCTTATCCTCCAATGCGTTCTGTAATTATAGGTATCGTAATTCTAAATACCACCAATGCTAAACAAAATACAATTATTGCTGCTATTCCTGTCATCAAATAGTAACTCATTTGTTCTAAAGGCAACCCCAGTAAAGCATTTCTGAAGTTCGAAATTAAAGGTGTTAAAGGGTTATAATAAACAAGCTTCCCAAAAAATCCCTCAGGTTTAGGCGTCATGAATACTACTGGACTCACATACATCAATACCTGCATCAAGGGTGTAAGAATTTTCCCAACATCGCCTATCAATAATCCAAGGGGTGTAATGAACAAGCCTATCGCTGTTCCTACCAAAAACAAGGCAAAAAGACTGACCGGAAAAAATAACATGCTCCCACCCATTTCAACGGGATAAATCAACATCAAGACAAGGAGAATAATCAACTTCACCAAAGTATTAAAACCTGTTTTGTATACACTCGAAGTAATTAAAGCTTCCTTTGGAAAATTAATTTTGGATAAAGTTGTACGCATGGATAGAACCATGTTCATAGGACCTAAAATGGACTCTGTAAGGATGGACCACGAAAGCGTACCTACAAATACAAAAAGTACATAATTCACATTCACCTCACCTAAATTAACGGTATTAGAACTTCGTAACAACACCCAAACCAAAGCTGTCGATAAGGGTAAAATCAAACTCCAAAGCAATCCTAAAAACGACTGTCTATATTGTGCTTTGATATCTCGCTTTGCCAATTGCAATGCCAAGAAATTAGATTTCCGCAAGGCACCTAAACCTTCGCGCAAAACACGCCAAAACGAAAGTTCTTTTTTACTTGAATATATTCTTGTGGGTAATGAGTCTGACATAAGCTGCAACAACTTACCCAAAGTTAAAAGAATATCCCTCCCGCCCTTCGTTTTCACCTGGTATTTTATTTAAGCGCCCAGGATTACTCGTTGAATGGAATTCATTGAACCATTTTCAACCATGCCAATAGATGCTTCAATAGGTTGTTAATTTGTTAAATACTTGATTCGTTGAAACCACTTTTCCACTTTTTTTGTACATTTATTCACTGTAAATCAATACCCTATATCACTACTCATGAAAAAATTTCTTTACATGCTACTCCTGCTGTCTGCTCTTCCGAGTTTTGGACAAAGTATTGCGGGTTATAATTTAGTAGATTGTATAGATTCTGTTATCGGACCATGTCCCTCCGTGGAATACGTAAAGGGATATCCCAACGACAGCACTTGGGTAAATTTCAACCCTAATTATTCGGTAACACTTTATTTCAACCAAGGATGGGTAGCTCACCTCGGAGATGAAATCATCTTTGAAACAAGCTTTCATCCCGACAATTGTATCATTGAACTTATTCTTGCCAACAACACCCTTTCTAACCAGCACCTTGTAGATACTACTGATTGGACCGCTCTTCCTGATGTTTATTGGAAATTTAGATATACCAACAACTGCTATTTGGGTGGGGTCACCTTGTCGGGTAGACATTATTTACCCTTGGATTTCACGACCGATTTTGGACTTTCCACTACAGATCATGTTATAGGCGCTAAAATCACCATGTTGAGCACTGTAGGCTACCCCGATGTTGCCGGTGTATATATTACAGAAAACGCGTTCCCTGCTCCCGACTGTAATCCACCTCAACTTTCAGACACAATTATCTGCTCAGGTAACACCTTAGAATTCGATGCAGGAATAGACGTTCCCAACGCAAATTTCTTGTGGAGTACCGGTGATACAGATTCAATACTTACTATTACCCAAGGTGGAACTTATACCGTCAGCATAACTTCAACCTATTGTGTTTTCAATGATACAATCATTGTAGATTCAATAGGAAATATAGCTTTTGATCTAGGAGTAGACACGCTTTTGTGTGGCGATTCTCTTTTTAATATTAGTTCAGGTTTAAACAACAACTACGATTTCCTGTGGTCTACCAACCAAATAACATCAAACATCACCGTAGATAGTACTGGACTTTATTGGCTCACGGCTGCTGATTCTTTGTGTAACAAAACCGATAGTATTCACATAACTTTCCAAGACCAACCCATGACTAACCTAGGAAACGACACTACTTTCTGTGATGAGCTCATCGGTTATTTGTACAATCAGTACGTTAACCAAGGTAGCAACACTTGGAGTGATGGCTCTAGCGCGGACACCTTAGCGGTTGAGTTACCGGGTGTCTACTGGTTAACCGTTACGAATGGAAATTGTACAGCTACCGACAGCATAGCGGTAAATTTTGCGGATTATCCAACCATAGATCTGGGCAGCGACACATCCATTTGTCCTGGCGATTTTATAAGTTATGACTTTACAAATATGGCACAAAACATTATGTGGTCAGATGGAACATCAGATTTTACAAATGCTTTTTATACAGATCAACAGATTTGGGTGTCTGCAGCCAACGAAAGCTGTGCCATACAAGACAGCATCAACCTCTGGATAACAGCGCCCATTGAATACAACCTCCCTCCCTATCAAGAAGTTTGTTTTGATGATCATTTAACACTCGAAGTTGAAGCAGAAGATGTGGATATCCAATGGCCAGACGGAAGCACAACTCCTAGCTTTGAAGTACAAACTGCGGGAACTTATACCGTAACACTTAGCAATTTGTGTGAAACCATCAATGTTTCAACAGACATCTTATTCATCGATTGTCAATGCCCCTTGTACGTTCCCAATTCCTTTACGCCAGACGACAATGATATCAACAACAGTTTTCAACCTAAAACCAACTGTAACCTCAATAATTACACCCTTACTATTTTCAACAGGTATGGAGAAATCCTCTTTCAAAGTCATGATTTCAACGCCTCTTGGGATGGAACTTACAAAGGTCAAGCCTGCAAAACAGACACCTATACCTATACACTCGAATACACCAATACGGTAACCAATAAAAAAGAATTTAAGACAGGACATGTCGTATTATTAAGGTAGGCTCCCCCCAATTAAAAATTGGGCCGGGCTATCCGCTACTACTCCACTCCCGAATGAATTCGGGATGCGGGGTAACCGCTACTATCCCTGGTAGTAAAAAATCAAAGCTCCAAACACTCCAACTAAGGTTCTCACGCAGAGCAGGGTGACAAATCCTTCCATTCGTTCAATCCTTCAAATCTTCAAATTACTTTCCCCAAACTTAGGTTCTCGAGCGGTAGCCGAGAGACAAACTATCAAACATTCAAATCTTAAACCCTAAATCTTTGAATCCTTGAATTGTTGAATCTGTAACCCCATCCATAATGTATCGTTTAAGTATGGATAAAGTAGGACCTCTACCATATTCAAGCAATACAAACTAAGCCCTTTCAAGCCTGAGCAATCTAATATAAATAGCTATATTTATCAGCTAAAATTAAAGGAGCATAACATGGACATTTTAATGAAAGCAGCGCAGTTAATTCTATCGCTTTCTATATTAATCGTTTTACACGAATTCGGTCACTTTATTCCAGCACGTTTATTTAAAATCCGTGTAGAGAAATTCTACCTTTTCTTTGATGCATGGTTCTCTTTATTCAAGAAAAAAATTGGAGATACTGAATGGGGGATAGGATGGTTACCTTTGGGTGGTTATGTAAAAATCGCCGGTATGGTAGACGAGTCTATGGACAAAGAACAATTAGCCAAACCTCCACAACCCGATGAATTCAGAGCCAAGCCAGCTTGGCAACGTTTAATCGTTATGGTAGGTGGAGTTACGGTAAACGTTATTGTCGGTTTCTTTATATACATCATGATCATCTTTGGTTATGGAGAATCAAAAATCACCAACGAAGGATTAACACACGGATTAAGCATTCACCCTGCGCTAGCAGAATTGAATTTAAATTTTAGAGATGGTGATAAAATCTTATCGGTTGAAGGCGAAGAGTTTTCTGGATTAAAAGCACTATTACCACAGATCTGGTTAAGAGGATACAGAGAATTAGAAGTTTTGCACGAAGATGGAACTACTGAAAAAATCACGCTACCGAATCAAGTAGAAGGTGAAGATTTAGACAGATGGATGTTCCAAAATGATGCCGTTCGATTGTTCACTCCTCGTGTACTAACCATTGTTGACACATTGTCTCCTGATGGAAATGCAATTAAATCTGACATTCAAAAAGGAGATCGATTGATTGCTATAAATGGAACCAATTACAATTTCTACAATGAATTCGCTCAAGAATTACGTTCTAGAAAAGATACTACAGTAGAAATCACTTTAATTCGTGAGGGTGATACATTAACAAAATCAGTAGCTACAGACACCAATGGCACGATTGGTTTTTACAATGATTTGGCTGGACAAATTAAAATTGAAACACAATCTTACAGCTTTGGAGAGTCTATCTCTAAAGGTATCGCAAAAGGTGGTTGGACCATGCACGATTACTTTGTTCAATTAAAATTCATTTTTACGAAAAAAGGTGCTTCAAGTATGGGTGGTTTCGGAACCATTGGTTCTCTTTTCCCTACCACTTGGGATTGGCAAGTATTCTGGGGAAATACAGCCTTCATTTCCTTTGTATTAGCGATAATGAACATACTACCTATTCCAGCTTTAGATGGTGGTCATGTCACCTTCCTTATTTATGAAATTATTACAGGTAGAGAGGCACCACAGAAAGTTCTAGAATATGCTCAACTTGTTGGTTTTGTTCTAATTCTGTCCTTGCTCATTTATGCAAATGGTAACGACATTTATAATTTTATTATCAAATAATTCTTTTCGAATAACAGTTAGAAAGGGGATGATCTTACGTCATCCCCTTTTATTTGCCCAATAACCTGGTGCAAAAGACAACTTTTTCCATTCTAATTCGTATTTTTCAAAAAAAATTCAATCATGAAAACTGTAAAATCACTTGTTTTAACGGCGTTAATAGGGGCCAGTGTTGTAGCGTGTAAAAAAGGAGAAGACGATCCATTTTTATCTTTAAGAGCTAGAGATTCCAGAATTTCTGGGGACTGGGTATTAGATTCTTACTCAACAAAGGATGTTTCTATCCTAACCTTTGATTTACAAGCTGACACCGTTCATTATGAAGCTTACGACTTCGATGGAGAAAATGAAATTTATTATTTCATAGATACTGCTTCTTCAGATTACCAATCAATTGAAGTAGATTACGCAATGACTATTGAAAAAGATGGTAGCTATACGACTACTACAGACTACACATACGGTCAGGAAATTAGCTCTGGTAACTGGTGGTGGACAAATGACGGGAAAAACAAAACCGGAATTACTTTCGATGACAATGAACATGCCTACGAGGTTAAAGAATTGAGAAACGATAAAATGGTGATCACACGTAATTTCTCTAGTGAAATTACAGTAGATTCATTACAATCTAATTTACTTCGTTCTTACACTGAAAAAAGAACTTACTCTAAAGTGAAATAATTCACTTTGCTTTCAATATTTGAAATGGTCAGCCTTTGGGTTGACCATTTTTTTTGCGTATAACCACAGATATACGTGAGAATTTATACACAACCACACCAACCCTCTACTCTATTTACAAACGCCGCAAACACCACCTAATTTCGCAATTCAACGTAAATACTCGTTTCTAAATTGCTCCAAAAAAGAAGGGACCTCCAAATGGAAGTCCCTCAACAATTATTTTATTCTTCTTGAATCGCTTATTTCACGATTAGCTTTTTGGTTTGCTGACTACCATCTGCTAAACTAACCCTAACCATATAAGTTCCGGCTGCTAATTTATCTGCTAATGTTATATTATTCTGACCAATCGTCGTATTAACATCTGTTTGTGTAATCACTTTACCAAGAATATCTACAACTGCAATTGACGCTTGTGTAGCTTCTGGAGTTGTAAAGTTTACATTAACCACTCCAGCACTTGGATTAGGATAAATAACGAAGTTTTCGATAATACTTTCTTCATTGATTGTCAAAATATCATTAGAAGGACTTCCGTCATACAAATTGATATCATCTATAAAGATGTTGTTTCCACCACCACTTTCGAAAGTGAATTTCACCCTAAAGTTCTCCGTCCAGAATTGACTCGTGATATTTGTTAAATGAACTGTTTCCCAATCATTTTGTCCTTGAGGAGTCCACGCTGTAGTACTAATATCTGTACCCAACTGAGACCCGAATAAAATCTTTCTTTGCGACCAGTTTTCTCCACAATCACTAGAGAAATAAACTCTTAAAACTTCATAATCTGCTGCGCTTCTTTTGCGGTATGCATATCTAAAAGTCATCGTAACACCAACATTTGGATCTACATTTGACAAATCAAAAGATTGAGAAATAAACTCATCAACAGAACCATCTGGTTGCGCGTAATTAAACAACATCGCCGAAGAATTATCTGTATAACCCGCAGAAGTTGTTCTTTGCCATTGCGCTGTACCACCGATGTTATTTCTTACCCAAAATTCAGAAGGGATTGTATTAGATACAAAAGATTCTAAGAAGGGAAGATTTGTAACTTTTGGCAATACTGTAATATAAGCTGATTTCGTTTCCGTATCTGTTACCGCTCCATCCGAAGCAGTTAAACTCACTTGATATGTACCCGGTGTATCATAAACAACTACTGGGTTTTGATCTGTAGAAGTCGCTGGTGTTGCACCAGGAAATGACCAATTCCATGATGTAGGTGCATCAAATGATAAATCTTGGAAACTTACTGCAGTCCCTGCACAAACCTCATTTGTACTCGTTTGGAAGTTCGCTTTACAGAATTGATCTGGATTATTCACTCCGGTTGCTACTAAGTTTGCAGCACTCCAAATGTTATTTCTTCCACCAACAGTTGAGTTCAAGGCAGCGTGCATTCTTGCTTTTTGTCCTACCGTAAACATTCTAGAACAGTACGAATACTCCATGTAGTTCTGAACGTTGTCTAGGTTATTATCACACGTTGTACCTTGTAAATTACAACTTGTCCAACCTAATGTAGAAGGCGTATCAGCCACTGCATCATCTATACCACAGTTACTTGCTTGACCAGGGTTATTAGAACCACCCCATAGGTGATCTAAATTTAACCAGTGTCCTACCTCATGCGTTAACGCTCTACTTAAAGAAGTAGAACCTGTACCTATAGAACCTACGTAATTAGAAAGAATGTGAATTCCATTATTCATGGTAGTTCCTGTTCCTCCCCAGTTACTTGGCTTATATGTATACCCTGCTGCTCCACCAATTTGTGCAGCTACATAAATGTTTAAGTATTCGTCTCCTGGCCAAACCCCATGTTCATTCACTACTGCCTGAATTCTATCGTAACCCGAAGCATTTGCGTCTGATGTTACTGAAGAAACCGTTCTAGTAATACCATTTGTACATTCTCCTGATGGATCAATGTTGGCCAATTTAAATTCGATTTCTATATCTGCAACTAAGTTTTTGAATGGCGTCACAACAACAGAAGTATCAGCATTCAACATTTGATAATCTCTATTCAAGATATCCAAAGCATCTAAAACTTGAGCATCAGATATATTTTCAGGACCACCGTTGTGTATCACGTGGAATACAACTGGAATGGTATAAGAAATTGTACGACTTTGATTAGTAGCAGAAATTTGGTTGTTCTGAATATACTGTTGAGTAAAATTCTCTAACTCCTGTCTAGACTCATTGTAACGCATTAATTCAGAGGGAGAGGCATTTTCTAGCATCACATCTGTTTCATGTACATGACCACACGGAACATTTCCTAACGGGTCTAACACTTCTTGAGATTGCCCCAA
>NZ_JAWWCF010000086.1:0-11759 GCF_033720595.1 Lishizhenia sp.
AAACTTCTAAACCCAATTACAGGGTTATTCGGGTTTGAATTAATATCTACTACAGGTGCAAAGTTGATGTGTATCCCTAGTGCTTTTAGTTCTTCTGCTATTATTTCTCCCTCTCTTTTTGTCAATGCTTCATCATTGGCTGCTCCTAGGGTCATTTGGTACGGTAAACGTTCTACACCTTTCAATCGCATACTTGCCCCCCATTCTGCATCCATCCCAATTAACAGGGGAATATTACTCTTTGCTTGTAAGCGTGCTATATTTTCTTTGGTCTCTTTTCGCTTTCCTTGAAAGAAGATAAAACCACCAACCTCATTCTCGGTTACGTGTTTGTCTAATTCCAACAAGTGAGCTTCGTCTCTATTGGAATACGCCGCTAACATGAAAAACTGACCAATCTTTTGACGCAAGGTCAATGAATCCAAGGTTTGCCGTGCCCAAGTATCGTCTTGCTGCAAAAATTCTGGTTCCTCATCTGCCGGAGCCAAAACAAAATTGGTAAGCGTAAACCATGTCGTTAGACTTATTAAGCCTAAAATGAGTCCTGTAGTTTTAGTTTTTCTTTGCATACTGTAAAAATAACTGTCGTTGTGTCAGCCACGACCAGATGGAATAATAATTGTTCACAAAAGAGGGTTAAATGCAGGAAACCCTTAACTTTGTTTGAGGATGAATTTACGAACATCTGCGCATAAAAATTACAAGTATCATGCTAGAACGCATTCGATTTATAAAAGTCAACAGAAATAAAAAATTTGATTACGCTCCCCGTTACTATGACGAACGCAAAGAGAAGTTGCAAGCCATGGCAGACCGTTACAACAACGAGAACAAGGGGGAAGTAACAGATGATGAAGCATATAGAAACAAAGTGAAAACGCGTATGCAGAATTCGTTTTCTATTCAAGACGAGTATAAAAATAAATCGAGAGCGTCAAATGTTCGACTTCTAATCATCTTGGGTATTCTTATTCTCATTTGCTATTATATATTTGGCACATTAGACACATTTTCGTCAGATATTATAAACATAGACCAGAAGTAAATGAGCGAAGTTATTCGATTATTACCAGATCACATTGCCAACCAAATTGCAGCCGGAGAGGTGATTCAACGCCCTTCATCTGTAGTGAAAGAATTAGTAGAAAATGCTATAGACGCAGGAGCTACTTTTGTGGAACTTGTAGTGAAAGATGCCGGAAAGACTTTACTTCAGGTAATTGATAATGGTGGCGGAATGTCTGAAATAGACTTGCGCATGAGTATAGAACGTCATGCTACCAGTAAAATACAGCACGCCGATGATTTATTTGCCCTAACAACAAAAGGATTTAGAGGAGAAGCATTGGCATCTATCGCAGCTATCTCTCATTTAAGCATTAAATCTAAACAAGCAGATAGCGATTTAGGAAGTGAACTATACGTTGAAGGTAGTAAGGTTATCCACCAAGAAGAATGCGTAGGTGCTACGGGTACTTGCATCAGTGTTAAAAACCTTTTCTTTAATGTACCAGCGCGTAGAAACTTTTTAAAATCAGACCAAGTAGAATTTAAACACATCGTAGAAGAATTTACGCGTATTGCCCTTTCGCACGGCGATGTTGGTTTTAAACTTACACATAACGATAGCATCATACACGATTTACCAGCAGCGAACATGCGCAAGCGTATCGTAGATGTCTTTGGAAAGAAATTCAACGATAAACTCGTTCCTATTGAAGAGAACACAGACATCGTTAAAATATCAGGTTTTGTAGGAAAACCGGAATTTGCTAAGAAAACAAGAGGTGAACAATACTTCTTTGTGAACAATAGGTTCTTTAAGCACAGTTATTTCAACCATGCAGTAACTGCAGCTTTCGACAATCTAATTCCAGCAAAAACTCATCCTTCTTACTTTTTGTTTTTAGAGGTTGACCCACACAGTATAGATGTGAATGTTCACCCTACCAAAACAGAAATTAAGTTCGAAGAAGAGAAGTACATCTACTCTATTCTGCGTAGTGCGGTTAAATTAGGGTTGGGAAAATATAACATTGCCCCTACCATGGATTTTAACCGTGAAACAGAATTTGACCTTCCGCTTTCTTACAAGTACGAAGAGCCGAAGGAGCCAACCATACAAGTTAACCCTAATTACAATCCTTTCGAGGAGGAAAAGAAATCGAAATCTACTTCACATAGCTCAGCCACGAAAGTGAGTGCTACTAAATATGAGAAGTCAGATGCCATTTCTCAACATGGCTTTGGTAACTTAACTCCGAGCACAGAGAGCTGGGAAAACTTCTACGAAATAGCCGAGGAAGAAGAAACACAACCACAACAAGAGGAAGTGTTTGAAAAGGAATCAACAGCGGCAGGCAAACAACAGTTTGTAATTCACGGAAAATACCTCTTCTCTCAGATTAAATCTGGAGTAATGTTAATTCATATCAAACGCGCCAAAGAAAGAGTTTTATACGACGAGCTCATGGCTAACTTCATGCTCAACCCTATTGCCTCACAACAATTACTTTTCCCTTTTGAACAAGAACTAACTAAGCAAGAGCGTTTGGAATGGGAAAACAACAAAACTTCTTTGGAACGACTTGGTTTCCATTACAGTTTTGAAGCTGATAAATTAGTATTAGCAGGTATACCTAATTTGGTACAAGATGAAGTCTTACAAATATTGGTAGACTCTATTACCGAGAAAATTGCGCACAATGAAATTGATAAAGGTGAGTTGGCGCATTCCCTTATTTCTACACTTGCGTCGGCAGCGGCCATGAGTGGAAACAAAGGACTAAAAGAAGAAGAAAAAGATTACTTAATAGAACAACTCTTCCAAGCAGAAGACCATATGTTTAGTCCGAGTGGATTAAAAATCATAGACACCCTTAGCTTAGAAGAATTAACCAAAAGATTTGCATGAATTTCTTAAATAACTTACACCCTGTTACCAAGAACCTACTATTGATTAATGTAGTATTGTACATCATCACGTACTTTGGGTTAAAGCAAGGATTTTTATTTTCTAATTATTTAGGAGGATATGTATTTAGCTCTCCTTTCTTTCAGCCTTTCCAAATAGTAACGCACTTTTTTATGCATGGTTCCTTAGGCCATTTAATAGGAAACATGTTTGGTTTACTCTTTTTTGGTAACCTACTCGAACAAGTTTGGGGTCCCAAAAGATTTTTCATCTTTTACTTCGTAACTGGTATTGGTGCCTTTATTCTTTACCAAGGCATTGGATACTATGAATTATTAGAAGTGAGAAAGCAAATTACTGCGATGGGGTTTGACTATCAGGACGTACATGAACTATTAAAAGAAGGTAAATATTACACCAGTGGTGGATCTGTTATGCGAGAGTATGTTGATATGCTCAGAACGCCAATGATAGGTGCTAGTGGAGCCGTGTTCGGAATTTTGGTTGCATCGGCTTACCTTTTTCCCAACATGGAAATCATGCTACTTTTCTTCCCCTTCCCTATTAAAGCTAAATACTTTGTTAGCATTTATTTAGTGTATGAAGTGGTACAAACCATACAATACAACCCAACAGATAACATTGCACACTTAGCTCACATTGCAGGGGCACTTATCGGTTTCATCATGGTGAAGATTTGGCAGAAGTCAAGAACTAACTTTTACTAAAATGAGTAGAACGTTTACAGAAGAAATAAAATACCAATGGAATTATGGCGGTATGTACATCAAGTTAATCGGAATTAACCTTGCCGTATTCTTATTGATTAATATTGCCTTAGCTTTTGCCGGTTTATTAGGCTATTCGGCACAAGCTAGCACACATAATGTTTTGCAACAAATCTTTGTGTTACACGGAGATTTTAAAGGATTGCTTACCCATCCATGGGGATTATTTACGAGCATCTTTGCCCACTTTGGTTTTTACCATCTACTCATGAACATGCTGGTACTCTTCTTTGTAGGTCGCATGTTCGAACAGTTCTTTACCAAAAAGCAACTCTTGTACACTTACCTGTTAGGAGGTGTGGTTGGAGGATTGGTACAAATTATCGCCCACCAACTTTTCCCGGGGTTACAAGCATCTGGAATTTACGTAGTGGGAGCCTCAGGTTCGGTAATGGCCATCTTTATGGCTGTAGCATTTTACAGACCTAATATGACCGTTCACCTTTTTGGTATTCTACCCGTTCGTATTATTCTTTTGGCCGGACTTTACCTTCTTTCTGATTTGATTAACATTTCTAAGAATGATCAGATTGCACACTTTGCACATTTAGGAGGAGCTCTAATTGGTTACCTTTCTGTTCAAAACTTGGGTTCACCGAAGAATATAATTGCACGCTTAGAGCAATTGTTCAGCAAGTCGAAGCAACCCAAAGTAAAACGTTCTAAAATGAAGGTGGTAAAGAACAAGAAATATAACACTCGTTCTGATGAAGCTTACAACGAGTTCAAAAACATAGAACAAGAACAAGTAGATGCAATTTTGGAGAAAATAAAAAAAGCCGGTTACGACAGTTTAACCAAACGCGAAAAAGAAATTTTGTTCGAATACAGTAGAAATGTCAAATAAGAAAAAGCGCTTCTTCTCTCTTAGAACTTTGATGCATTTCTTTGCGTTACTCACCAGTATTGCTTTACTCCTGAGTTACGTCAGTGTTTACGTACCTCCAAAAACCCTGTGGATACTTCCCTTATTCGGATTAGTTTACCCCCTGCTTCTAGTATTCACTCTACTCTTTTTAATCTACTTCACCTTTGGTAAATCTAGGTGGTTTTTACTACCCTTAGTGGTAATATTATTAGGAGGTAAACTTCATTTTAGATACATCAATTTAGGATGGGGACAAACTCAAACTGTAGCAGATCAAACGCTGAAAATCACCAGTTACAACGTTCGATTGTTCGATTTCTATCTTTCATCACAAGCGAACAATTATGACAATAAGGACAGTATCATGGCTTTCATTAAAAATGAAAATCCTGATATATTGTGCCTACAAGAATATTTTTACACAGATGGTAATACTGAATTCAACACCAAAAAGACACTTACCAAGCTATTAAAAAGCAAGGAGTATCATGAGCGTGTGCGTTTCCAACAAAATAAGAAACGAAACTTTGGGGTAAGTATTTTTTCAAAGTATCCCATCATTTCTAAAGGTGAGGTTAGTTTTCCGGCATCTGCGACCAACTATTGTATTTACACAGATGTAAAAGTGAACGAGGATACTTTACGCGTATACAATACCCATTTACAAAGTGTAAAGATCAAACCAGATGACGTTAATTTTAATTTAGAAGATGACGAGGAAACAAACTTACTGCGCTTAAAAACAACGGTAAAAAAACTTAAAAATGCCTATCCAGCAAGAACAGAACAAGCACAACTGATTTTAAAACATGCGGCTGCATCTCCTTACCCAGTAATTATTTGTGGAGATTTCAATGACCCTCCTATTTCGCATACCTACAACCTTTTCAACAAGGTATATAAAGATGCCTTTAGAAATGCAGGTAAAGGCTTAGGACGTTCCTACGCGGGTAAAATTCCAGCGGGTAGAATAGATTACATCTGGCATGATGTAACATTAGGTTCTCAAAATTTCAAGGTCCAAGACCAAGCATTTAGCGATCACTACGCGATCACAGCTGAAATCATTCTTCCTTAAGTTTTTCGAAACGTGAAATATTTACCAAAGGAAAATGCTCTCCGTTGGCTAAATAACCATGTTCCACCCCTTCTAAAACTTTAAACGTCACAAAGCTACTTTCAACAATTCGCTCCCCTTCTTCAGTGTTTAAATACAATCGCACTGGTGTTTGGTGCATCGCCAAACGTTCATATATATCGTACATTTCACAACTAACATTTTTCATAGCTTTCTATTTTTAAGGGCGCTTAAACGGGTCATTCAGTTGTAGCTCCTTGGCTTTCTCTCCTTTCCAAAACCAAGGCTCAAGAGCTTCTAAAGTCGCTTTGCTCCTTGCTTTGTCAATCTCGCAAAACCAAGGCACTACCCTTTCTACCCCTAGCGCAATCGTCATTACATCTACTTCATTCAGATTTATATCAATTAGACGAAGCCGAGTTAAAACCTTTCATTAATTTTGTTTACAAACAAGAAAACATGAGTCACACTATAAAAAGAGGAGTTTTCCCTGGATCTTTTGATCCTTTCACCAAAGGACACGAAAGCGTTGTGCGCAAAGCCATTGAATTATTCGACGAAATAATCATAGGTGTTGGTATCAATACCTCTAAACAATATTTGTTCGATACAGATAAACGCATCGCACATATAGCCTCACTTTTCGAAGATAACCCCAGAATTTCAGTTCAATCGTATACAGGCTTAACGGTGAAGTTTTGTCAAGAAGTTGAAGCGCAATACTTAATCAGAGGATTAAGAGACTCGAAAGACTTTGGATACGAGCGCAGCATTGCTCAAATGAATTTGGAGATTTCTGACATAGAAAGTTTATTTTTTATGACAGTTCCGGAATATGCCGCAATAAATTCAACAATTGTACGTGAGATATATAAGTCAGGAGGCGAAATTCACAAATTCGTAACCAATCCAGATTTACTCGTTTAAAAAATTATATGAAATACATCCTTTCACTTTTAAGCATTGCACTGCTAAGTACAGTTACACATGCGCAAGCACAAGAAGTTTTTATAGAAGGCTATGCGCAGAACATGGGTAGCGGAACAGTAGAAGTATTCGAAATTGTAGATTACCTAACCCGTTACGAAAGAAAAATTGGTAGCGGTACCATTTCTACCGACAGTACCTTCAATGTGCGTTTCACAACTAAAGGAACCCAAAAAGTAAAGGTGAAAATCAACAACAACTACTTCTACACCTACGTCCAACCCAATGCGCAATACGATTTGTATGTTAAAGACAAATCTCCCTACAACCCTGAACGACCAGAAGGGAACTTGGTAGAATATTTCTTTGGTGGACTCCCAGAGACAGACATCAATTACAAAATCATTGAGTACGATGATGAGATATTGAATTTCTTGCGTACGAACTATAGAAGAACAGATGTTAGAGCCAGAGAATTCATGTATAAATTGGATACCTTTAACATGGAAATCCAAGAAAAATACAAAGACGACACTTCTTCTTACTTCGAGGTATACCGTCGTTATGGCCTAGCAAGTTTAGATGACTTAAGTTTTATTGGAGCCAGTAATCGCTTGCAAAAATTTGATTTCTACTTAAAACCCTTTACCGTTAGCTATAGCAATGATAGATACATGGAATACTTTTTAAACTTCTATGAAAACTATCACTACAATTTAAGTAGAACAAAAGAACAAGAATTCTACAATGCTTTAGTTCAATCAAGTCCAACCCTATTGATGAACACTTTGGGTAATGTTTATGAAGTGAAACACAATCTTCGCGTTAGAGAATTGGTTCTGATTAACATGATGAGTGACTTATACTACAACGTTGATTATCCACAAGAGCCTATTTTAAATGTACTCGATTCGTTGGCAGGATTCGCTTTGTTCCACGAACACAGAGACATTGCTAAAAACATGCGTAAAAGGCTTACAGAACTAAAGCCAGGTGTTCGCTCGCCCAACTTTGAGTTCACGCACAACGATGTAACGAAACAAAAGGGTGACTACATCGGTAAATACCATTACGTGAGTTTTGTGAATACAGACATTAAAAACTCCATGGCCGAATTAGAGCTTTTAAGAGCACTTTATTTGAAATACGGTGGAACCACACAATTCACAACCTTTATCGTGAACAACAGCAATCAAAGTTTAGAAAAAATTAAAAAGAAATATGATATTCAATGGGAAATTGTTGAGGTGGAAAAAGAAGGTGATATCATCAAAGATTTCCAAATCTTAACCTACCCTCAATATGTTTTGATAGACCTTAACGGTTACATCGTGGCGGCACCTGCACTGGGGCCCAAACCCAACGGTGAATATCAAACCATAGAAAGACAATTACACGCCATTAGTAGATTAAGACCATAAAAAAAGCCCCAATAATTCGGGGCTTTTTTTTGGATGATACATCCTTATTTAATCTTTACTTCCTTTTCTAGTTTTTCTTTCAAGAATCTACCTGTATGAGAGTCCTTACAATTCGCTAAATCTTCTGGTGTTCCTGCGAAAACAAGGTTCCCTCCTTTATCTCCCCCTTCGGGTCCTAAATCAATCACATAATCAGCACACTTTACAACATCCATATCGTGTTCAATCACAATCACAGAATGCCCAATACCAATCAATGCATTAAAGGCAACTAATAGTTTTTCTATATCGTAAAAATGCAAACCTGTTGTTGGCTCATCAAAAATGAACAAAGTAGGTTTTGGATTTCTAGATTTAATTAAGAACGAGGCCAATTTTACACGTTGTGCTTCACCTCCAGATAAAGTTGAAGATGCTTGACCTAAGCTCAAGTATCCCAAACCAACATCAAACAGCGGTTGTAGCTTCTCTACAATCTTCTCCTCCGTTCGGGTTGTTCCTTCTTTAAAAAGCTCCAAAGCATTCTCTACATCCAACGCCAATATATCAGCGATCGAATGTCCTTTGTATTCCACCTCTAGGGTTTCTTGTTTAAATCTAGTTCCATTACAAGCTTCACAGTTTAAGTGAACATCGGCCATGAACTGCATAGAAACGGTAATCTCACCCTCTCCCTCACACATTTCACATCTACCTCCATCTACGTTGAAACTAAACCACCCAGGCTTATATCCCCTGATTTTTGAAAGTTGTTGTTTACTGAATAATTCACGTATGTCATCAAAAGCCTTAACATAGGTCACAGGATTACTTCGCGAAGATTTACCAATTGGGTTTTGATCTATAAACTCAACGGTATGTATGCGTTGTGTATCTCCTTCTAATATTCCAGAGTACTTCATCTCACCGCGGTGAATTCCTAAAATTTCATTCATCTTAGGAAACAACACATCCTTCACTAAAGAAGATTTACCCGAACCACTCACACCTGTAACACAAACCAGATTATTTAAAGGAAAATCTACTTCCATTCCTTTAATGTTATTGGCATATACCTTTTTCAAGGTTAATTTATCTTTGGTCGGGCGTCTATAATCAGGCGTAGGTATAACTCTCTTTCCTGTAAGGTATTGAGCGGTTAAACTCTTTTCTTCATTTATCAAAGCCTTGTGATCACCGTGGAAAACAACTTCTCCTCCATGCACTCCGGCCATAGGACCAATATCCAAAATACTATCGGCATTTTCCATCATGGCTTCTTCATGCTCCACCACAATTACCGTGTTTCCTATATCTCTTAAATCTTTAAGAACCTGAATTAATTTATCTGTATCCTTAGGGTGTAAACCGATAGAAGGTTCATCTAAGATGTACATTGACCCAACTAATGAAGAACCTAAAGAGTTGGCCAAATTGATACGTTGCGATTCACCTCCTGATAAGGTATTGGCTTGTCTGTTTAAGGTTAAATAACTCAACCCTAAATTAGAGAGCAACTCCAATCGATTAACGATCTCTGGTAAAACACGTTTGGTTACCATTTCGTATCGTTCTCCCAAGGCTAGATTTTTAAAGAACTCTAGGTTGTATTTTACAGAATCTAAAACAATCTGCTGTATGTTTTTACCTCCTAGTTTTACGTAAGAAGCATCTTTTCTAAGTCGTGTTCCTTTACAATCTGTACACTTGGTTTTCCCTCTATACCTTGCAAGTAATACTCTGTATTGAATTTTATAACTTTTCTTTTCTACAAAAGAGAAGAAATCATTGATACCTTCGAAATACTTATTACCGGTCCATAACAATTCATATTGTTCCTCCGATAACTCCTCCACAGGTTTATGTATAGGGAAATCAAATTTGGAAGCATTCATCACTAGGCCATTGAGGTATTTCGACATAGACTCACTGTTCCAGGGCAAAATTGCTCCTTCATATACGCTCAATGATTTATCGGGTATCACCAAAGACTCATCTATACCGATAACGGTACCGAATCCTTCACACGTTCTACACGCTCCAAAAGGATTGTTAAAGGTAAAAAAGTGTTCTGTCGGTTCTACGAATTCCATTCCGTCCAATTCAAAGCGGTTAGAAAACTCGAGTTCCTCCTTCGTATCATGCAGCTGAATAATACAGGTTCCGTTTCCTTCGGCAAAGGCCAATTGAACAGAATCTGCAATACGTGATATATTTTCCTCACTGTCTTTGTCAGACTTAATACGGTCAATAACCAAATATCCTTCCTTCACCTTTTTTGGAGGATTTTCTATCAAATCTGTTACCTGGTGTAACTCACCATCAAACAAAACACGCACATATCCTTGATCTTTTAACAAGTTCAATTGTCTATCTATTCCGTATTTATCGATGTTTAAAAGAGGTGCTAACACCAACGCTCTTGTCCCCTTTTCCAATGCGTTTATAGCATCCAACACATCACTAACGTTGTGTTTCTTTACTTCATTTCCAGAAATAGGAGAATAGGTTTTACCCACACGGGCAAATAGTATTTTCAAGAAATCGTAGATCTCGGTAATGGTACCTACTGTAGATCGAGGATTCGTAGAGTTCACCTTTTGTTCTATCGCTACTGCAGGTGATATACCTTTAATGAAGTCAACTTCTGGTTTGTCTAATTTCCCAAGGAATTGTCTAGCATACGCAGATAAACTTTCTATATACCTACGTTGCCCCTCTGCATACAAGGTATCAAAGGCTAAGGATGATTTACCCGATCCAGAAAGACCTGTAATCACCGTTAATTTTCCATGTTCAATTTTAACTTCTACATCCTTGAGGTTGTGCATGCGAGCACCCTTAATGTGTATGTGTTGTTCCTTCATGTAAGCCGCCGATCTTAATTGTTCTCTACTTGTTTTTTGCTCTCTTCTTCTTCCAATAATTGCTTTTGATACATTTCAGCATAAACTCCCTTGAGTTGCATCAAAGATTGGTGGGTTCCTTCTTCTATTTTTTGTCCGTCATCCAACACGATAATTTTGTCGGCATTACGAATAGAACTAACCCTATGAGAAACAATTAAGGTAGTGTTTTTTTCTATTTGAGGTTTTAAATTCGATAGGATGATTTCTTCAGTTTCTGTATCTACCGCAGATAAACAATCATCTAAAATCAAGAATTTTGGTTTACGCATCAAGGCTCTAGCAATACTGATACGTTGTTTTTGACCACCACTTAAATTAACACCTCGTTCACCTAACAAGGTTTCATATCCTTCTTTAAAATCTGTGATGTTATGGTAAACGTGGGCTTGCTTGGTAACAGCATCCAACTCCTCTTGTGTTGCATCCCTATCTTCTGTTAAACCAAATTTAATATTGTTGGCAATAGAATCAGAAAACAAGAACACTTCTTGCGGAACAACGCCCGTATCTTTGCGGTACTCCTCCAAGTTCACTTCCTTTAAGTTCTTGTTGTCAATCAACACCTCACCTTCTTGCGGATCAAACTGACGCATTAAAAGATGAATCACACTTGATTTACCAGAACCTGTTCTTCCCAAAATGGCCAATGTCTCCCCTTTATTAATAGTAAATGAGAGGTTTTTAACCGCTGTGATATTTGATGTTGGATAGGTATACGTAACATTATTAAACTCAATATTCCCCTGGAAATCTAACTCTTCTTGTGTAGGGTTTACAATTTCAGGCTCTTGCTTTAGGAATTCATTTATTCTTTCCTGACTGGCTGCAGCACGTTGGATTAATGACGTCACCCATCCCACAGATGCAAAAGGCCA
>NZ_JAWWCF010000087.1:0-11616 GCF_033720595.1 Lishizhenia sp.
ATCTACAGCTAAATCAGATGATGGACAAGTAAATGTCCCCCCTAAAGTACCGTTAAAAGTAACTGTTGGGTTTGCATCGTATAAACAGAAATCTGTTTGACCATATGTGAAGTCAGCAGTATCTGGAGCTACAAGTGCCATCAAATAAGTCGCTGATGAAGAACAAGTACCATTTGTTGTATAAGTTATGGTATAAGTTCCGGCCATAGAGTTTTGTAAATCTATTTCTCCAGTTGCAGCGTCTAATGCTATTCCTGTCGTTGAACTAAACGTACCCCCTGTATTTCCAGTAATTGTAGGAAGTGGGTTAACATCATCTAAACAAGTTAAAGGCAACGCATAACTAAAGCTTGCATCCTCCATTGCATTAATTGTTACATCAACTGATGTTGAATTAGGACAAGGTCCATTAGTTGTATAAGTTACAGTGTATGTACCCGCTGGAGTAGCATTGGCATCTATCGTTCCTGAAATAGGGTTAATCACCAACCCTGCAGTTGCTGTAAAGGCTCCTCCTGCCAATCCTGTGATGGTTGGAGAAACGTTTCCTGCATCAGCACAGTAAGAAGCTGCAGTAAAACTAAATGTAGCATCGTCTGTTGGGTTAACAGCGTTCACTGTAACTGTCGCCGTTGCTGTACATCCGTTTGCATCTGTAACTGTAACTGTATTTGTTCCTGCAATTGCAGTTGTTGTAGAAGCTGTAGCTGCTCCACTATCCCATGAGAAAGTGTAAGGTGAAACACCACCTGAAGCTGTTGCTGTTGCGCCTCCATCTGTTGCAGAAGGACAACTTGCATCATTATCTAGAACTGCAGTCACCGTTAAGGCTGTTGGTTCTGTTAAAGAAATTGAAGCATTCGCTGTACATCCATTTGCATCCGTAAGCACTACAGAGTGAATACCTGCATCTAAAGCTACCGCAGAAGCTGTAGTTTCACCATTATCCCAAAGGTAAGTGTAAGGTGCAGTTCCTCCTGTTGCAGAAACTGTTGCCCCTCCATTTGATGCACCGTTACAACTAACATTAGCATCTAAAACTGTTTGAGCAATTAAAATTGCAGGTTCATTGATTGTCACTGAGCTTGTCGCCGAACAACCGTTTGCATCCGTAATAATAACATTATAAGTACCGGCTGCGAAAACAGAAACTGTTTCTGTATTAGCTCCGTTATCCCAAGCATATGTATATGGTGCAGTACCTCCAGTAGCCACCGCCGTAGCAGAACCATTTGCAGCACCGAAACACAATACATCATTGTTCACTGTTACAGATGCTGTTAATACAGCTGGTTCAGTAATAGTAACTGAAGTAGTTGCTGTACACCCATTCGCATCAGTGATGTCTACATTATAAGTTCCTGCAGGCATTCCTGCTATAGTTGCTGTAGTTGCTCCGTTATCCCATAAGTAAGAATACGGTGCTGTTCCTCCCGTTGCAGAAACAGTAGCCCCACCATCTGAAGCTCCATTACAACTTATTGAAGCATCTACTGTAGTTGTTCCTACTAACAATGCTGGTTCAGTAATAGTAACCGTCGTTGTTTCAATACATCCATTTGCGTCTGTAACTTCAACATTGTAAGTTCCAGCAACTACACCTGTAATTGAAGCAGTCGTAGCTCCATTATCCCATAGATAAGTATAAGGTGCAGTACCTCCTGTAACTGAAGCAGTAGCTCCACCATCTGATGCTCCATTACATGTAGCATTTGCATCTACCGCTGCCGTTACTCCTAATGCAACAGGTTCTGTAACTGTTACTGTTGAAGTAGCAGTACAATTGTTAGCATCTGTGATGGTAACTGTATAAGTTCCCGCTACGAGTCCTGTAATATTTGCTGTAGTTTCACCATTATCCCATGCGTAAGTATAAGGTGCTGTTCCTCCTGTTGCAGATGCTGTTAACTCACCGTCAGCGTTTCCATTACAAGAAACATTTGCATCTACCACTGTTGAGGCAACAAGTACTGTTGGCTCTGCAATTGTTATTGAAGCCATAGCCGTACAAGCATTTGCGTCTGTTACGATAACATTGTACGTTCCCGCTACTACGTTTGAAATTGAAGCTGTAGTTGCTCCGTTATCCCATAAATAAGTATAAGGGGCTGTTCCTTGAGAAGCATTTACAGTTGCTCCACCATCAGAACCACCATTACAACTTACGTCTGCATCTAATACTGTAGCTGCTAATAAAGCCGTTGGTTCTGTAATGGTAATTGAAGCTGATGATGTACAAGCATTCGCATCGGTAACAGTCACATTATATGTACCTGCAACCAAACCAGAAGCTGTAGCTGTAGTAGCTCCATTATCCCATAAATATGTGTAAGGTGCTGTTCCTCCTGTTGCAGATGCTGTCGCAGATGCATCCGCACCTCCATTACAACTCACATTTGCATCAACTACCGCTGCCGCTGTTAATACAGCTGGTTCTGTAATCACAACTGATGCTGTTGCAGTACAAGAATTTGCGTCAGTAATAATCACATTATATGTACCAGCAATCAACCCTGTAATTGATGCTGTTGTAGCTCCAGTATCCCATAAATAAGTATAAGGGGCTGTTCCTCCTGTTACAGAAACTGTTGCTCCTCCATCAGAAGCTCCGTTACAAGAAACATTAGCATCTACAACTGTTGTCCCTACCAATACTGCAGGTCCAGTAATTGTTGTTGATGCAGTTGAAGTACATCCATTTGCATCTGTAACGACTACATTGTATGTACCAACTACTATTGAAGAAATAGAAGCAGTAGTTTCACCATTATCCCATAAATAAGTATAAGGTGCTGTTCCTCCTGCTGCAGTTACTGTTGCTGCTCCGTCAGAAGCTCCGTTACAACTCACGTTCGTTGTTGCAGTAATAGAAGAAGTCAAAGCTGTTGGCTCAGTAACTGTAGCCGTTTCCTGAATGGTACATCCATTCGCATCTGTAATATTAACGGTATAAGTTCCAGCCGTAACTCCAGAGATACTTGCTGTGTTTGCTCCATTATCCCATAAGTATGTGTAAGGAGTAGTTCCTCCTGTTGGTGTAGCCGTAGCTCCTCCATCTGAACCACCAAAACAACTTACATTAGAATCAACCACTGTAGTAACTCCTAATACGGTTGGTTCTGTAATTGTAACTGAGGTTGCGGCTGTACATGCATTTGCATCTGTAATCGTAACATTATATGTTCCTGCCGCTAAACTAGAAGCTGTAGCAGTTGTTGCCCCATTATCCCAAAGGTAAGTATAAGGTGCTGTCCCTCCTGTAGCCACAACAGTTGCACTACCATCGGAAGCTCCATTACAAGAAGCATCTGTAGAAGTTGAAATCGTTGCATCCAGAACCGCTGGCTCTGTAATGGTTACTGTATTGGTTGCCGTACAAGAATTATCATCTGTAACGGTGAAAGAATACGTTCCAACATCTAAGTTAGAAAGTGTTGCAGTAGTAGATCCATCTCCCCATAAATACGTATAAGGGGCTGTTCCTCCTGTAGGTGTGATGGTTGCCTGACCGTCCGCATTACCATTACAAGTAACATTATTATCAATACTAAAATCTGCTACCAATTGAGCTGGTTCTGTAATTAACACAGCTGTACTTGTTGAACAACCATTTGCGTCAGTAATTGTAACACTATAAATTCCCGCAGATAATCCTGATGCTGTTCCTGCAGAAGCTCCATTGCTCCATGCGTAAGAGTAAGGAGCTGTCCCCCCGTATCCTGAAACGGTTGCTGAACCATCAGCTCCACCAAAACAACTTACATTAGTTGCTGCAGACACCAAAGGAAATAAAATAGTTGGGTTCGATAATGTAACTGTGGCATTTGCCGTAGCTCCAAGGTCATCTGTAACAACTACTTGATACGTTCCTGCTACCAATCCAGAAATTGAAGCTGTTGTCGCTCCGTTATCCCATAGATACGTATAAGGCGCCGTTCCTCCTGAAGGAGTGGCTGTTAATTGACCATCTGCACTTCCATTACAGCTTATAGGATTATCAATATTAATTGTAACACCAATAGCTGCAGAAGCACTAATTGTTGCAGATGTTTCATTTCCTTTAACTAAGGTCGATTCCGAAAGTAATGCATTATGTTTCCCGGAGGAAGCGGTGGTTATAGGAATCTTACTGTACCCCATCGTTGTAAGAAGGAGTAGTAAAAAAACAAAGATTTTTTTCATTGCCTGTACTTTAAATTTAGTTTTAATTACAGGTTTTGATGTAAAATTTAACTTTCTAAAAAGCTTGTAGTAGGTAAAATTTTTCTGGCGGGATACCAATTATTTTTGAATCATTTTTTATAAAGTATCCCCCCCTTGATGTAGTTATTGTTTTGTTTTAGTCCATTGATACTGATAAAGGTTTTTTACGTTAATAATTAATTTCTTTCTCGTTTAACGGAAAAAAAACACTTACAACCCTCTTGTAAAATTTTGAACCCCAACAATTTGAGCAAGTTTTTCTTTAGTTGATCAAATTGAAATTTCCCTATTTACTCAAGTTAAAAGTGCATTTCAACACAATTAAAACGTATTTCGTCACGAAAAGTAAACATATTTATCGAAAGACAAGGCGTAAAATAAATTTTTAATGATTGGTTCTTGAAAGCTACTTACTACAAATACTATAGATTTTTTAGTTGAGAATAGAAGTAAGTACTATAATCTACACCTCCTTATTTAGGTGCTTTTTGGTACATGTACAAACCAATAAAAGTAAAGAGTATGTTCGGTGTCCAAACAGCTAACAAGGTTGGAAACCCAACATTTACTGCAGCTACAGTGGTAATCTGCATACAGAAGATGTAAACAAAGGTTAGACCTAACCCAATAGCGATACTCACCCCAATTCCTCCCCTTTTCTTTTCGGTAGACACTGCTAATCCAAGGAGAGTCAATACATAGGTAGCAAAGGGCAAGCTCGTTCGTTGATAAAAATCAATTTCATAAGCGGCAATATTGGGTGATCCTTTATCCTTTTCACTTTGAATAAATTCTTTAATTTCATGAAAGCCCATAGTCATTACAACGCTCTCTCGCTGGGCCATTTCTGAAAGATAAAAGGGTAAAACTGTATCTAATTTGGCTCCTTCCTCTATATAATCATTAGGATACCCCACTTTACGGATAAAATAATCTCTAAACACCCATAAGTTGGACGTATCTGCATTGGTAGCCTTCTTTGCTCTTAAAATAGCTACCACCTCATTCTTCTCGTCTCGCTGTTCTAAAGTGAATCCATTGGCACTATTTTGCTCACCATAATAACTTTTAAAGTAAACTATTTTATTGCCTGGAAACTGGGCGTGATAGTCGCTTACATAGCGGGCATTTCTATAATAACCTTCTTCAAAAGCCAACCTTTTCTCATTGGCAATGGGTAATACTAAATGGTTCAGCAACAAAGAGATTATCATCAATACCGTCGCACTAATCATATAAGGTCTCAACAACCTTCTAAACGGTCTTCCACTATTGATTATAGGTATGATTTCCGAATCTTGCGCCATTCTTGCCGTAAACCAAATAACGCTCAAGAAAATAATTAGTGGTGAAAATAAATTACCGTAGTGCAATACAAAATTGAGGTAATAATCAAAGAGTATTTCAGAAATCGGAGCCTTGTTTGAAATGAATTCACTCAACCTTTCCGACAGATCAAAAACAACAGACAATATCATGATGACTCCCAACATAAAGAAGAAAGTAACCAAGTACTTTTTAATGATATATCTGTCTATTTTTTTCAACATATTACAAGCGATTGGCCAATTTCACAACCATCCTATCCTTCCATTCACTGAAAGTTCCATCTAAAATTCTAGTTCTAGCTTCGGTAACCAACGCTAAATAAAAGGCTAAATTGTGTATTGTGGCAATCTGGAATCCTAAAAATTCATTCGAACGAATTAAATGACGCACGTAAGATTTAGAGTACACTTGATCCACGGTCGCTGTTCCATTAGGATCCAAAGGAGAAAAATCCATTTCCCACTTTTTATTTTTAATATTGATAATCCCTTCAGAGGTAAACAACATTCCATGTCGTGCATTACGTGTTGGCATTACACAATCAAACATATCAACTCCCATAGCTATACACTCAAGGATGTTCACGGGTGTACCTACCCCCATCAAATATCTCGGTTTTTCCTCGGGTAAAATACCACACACCAAATCGGTTGCTTTGTATAGTTCTTCGTCTGGTTCTCCAACACTTAAACCTCCTATAGCATTTCCAACGGCATCAAAAGAAGCGATTTTCTCAGCACTTCGCTCTCTTAAATCTTCATAAACACTTCCCTGAACAATAGGGAATAAGGCTTGCTCATAACCATATTTAGGCTCTGTTCTGTCCATCTGCTCAAAACAACGCTTCAACCAACGGTGCGTCATGTGCATACTTTTCTTGGCATAGGAATAATCACAAGGATATGGTGTACATTCATCAAACGCCATAATGATATCCGCACCAATTGTACGTTGTATATCTATGGCGCGCTCTGGTGTAAAAAAGTGGTAGCTCCCATCGTGGTGCGATTGAAACTTTACTCCAGCTTCTTTAATCTTGCGCTGTCCTGACAAAGAATAGACTTGATAACCTCCCGAATCCGTCAAAATAGGTTTGTTCCATCCATTAAACTTATGCAAACCTCCTGCACCTTCTATTACTTCAAGACCAGGTTTCAAGTACAAATGGTAAGTATTACCTAAGATGATTTGGGCTTTAATTTCTTTGTCCAACTCGTGTTGGTGAACACCCTTAACCGTCCCAGCAGTACCCACAGGCATAAAGATAGGAGTCTGTATAGTTCCGTGATCCGTTTTGAGTTCTCCCGCCCTTGCTTTGGTTTTCTCGTCTTTCTTTTGAAGTGTAAAGTGCATAAATATGTTGAAAAATATTCGGCACAAAGATAATTGTATTTAAACATCTGTATCATCTTTGTTGTAAACAAACTACTGTATGAAGTTAATGCCCCAATTAGGTTATGATCTGGGGAGTTACATTTTTCTGTTCTTTTGCACCATGGCCTTCATCCAAATTATTTGGGTGTTGTTCATTTATTTACGTGTACTACTACATAAAGATAAAACTCCTTCAAATGCCTATCAGCCTTTGAGTATTATTATTGCTGCGCGCAATGAGGAGGATAACCTATTCAATAACTTGCCGCACATACTTGCTCAAGATTATCCAGAATTTGAGGTAATTGTTGTTAATCATCAGAGTAAAGACAACTCAAAATTCATTTTAAGAGCTTTCCAAAAGGAGTTCGATAACCTTCGCGTTATTGAATTAGAACCCAACAAACACTTTAACATCGGTAAAAAACTACCGCTTACTATAGGTGTAAAGGGGGCCAAATACGAACATCTTCTATTTACAGATGCAGATTGCAAACCTGCATCCAACCAATGGTTAAAGAATATTGCAGCGCAGTTTGGTGAAAAAGAAAGTATGATTTTAGGTTACGGTCCTTACCACAAGGAAAAAGGATTACTCAACCGTATTATTCGCCTCGACACTTCCATGATTGCTATGAACTACCTTGGTTTTGCCAAAGCAAGAGTTCCGTATATGGGCGTGGGAAGAAATTTGGCTTACACAAAATCCTTGTTCGAAAGTAACAAAGGGTTTAAAAGTCATTATCAAATCCCCTCTGGTGATGATGACCTTTTTGTACAAAGTGCCGCTAAAAAGAAAAACTATACAATTTGCATCAATAAAGATGCTTTTGCGTATTCAACAGCAGAAAATTCATGGCAAAATTGGTTCAGACAAAAGTCTAGACACTTCACAACCACGGCACATTATGGAGTTTTCAAAAAACTAATGTTGGGAATCTATCCCACTACCCTCCTTTTGCTATACACTTCTTTCCTTATCTTGTGCTTAAGTTTTAAACTGAATTGGCTTGTGCTCATCATTTTTGGAAGTTTAATTGCCCTTAAATGGATTGTACAAGGTGCTATTTTAAGTAAGTTGAACGAGCGCTCCTTTGCTTGGGCCTTCCCGCTTTGGGATGTCTTTTATGCAATTTTAGCACCGGTCATCTACTACACGAGTGAAAAATCGAACGCAAGAACATGGAAGTAGGAAATAATCTGTCAGAAAAAGGTCAAGTTGACTTACAGTTGGTTGAGATGGCCAAAAAGGGAAACCAGAATGCCTATGCCCAACTCATGGACAGATACAGGGAGCCTGTTTACTACATGTTGTTGAAGATGATTAAAAACAACGACGATGCAGAAGACCTTACCATTGAAGCCTTCGGTAAAGCCTTTAATCGATTAGAACAGTACTCTCCAAGCTATGCATTTTCTACATGGTTGTTCAAAATTGCTTCGAACAACTGTATCGATTTCATCCGAAAAAAGCGCGTAAAAGTGACTTCTATGGACCATGCCTACAGTAACCAAGATGGTGAAAGTGTTGGAATGGACTTCGAATCTGAAGGATTAGACCCAGAGGAAGTCATCATGAAAAAGCAGAAGGTAAAAATGATGCGTCAAGTGGTACGTAAATTAAAACCAAGGTATAGAGACTTGATTGAAAAGCGTTATTTCCAAGAGTTATCTTACGATGAAATAGCCACAGAAATGGATCTTCCTTTAGGAACAGTAAAAGCTCAACTTTTTAGAGCAAGAGAGTTCTTGGCAAACATGATGGAAGAAAAGAAGGACCACATATAGAGTTAAGAATGCAGAATTAAGAGTTGAGAATCAAGAATGGAGTCCCAATAATTTTCGCAAATAGAATAACTTAAAGATTTTCCAAACATAGATTTACCAAAAGAGGTTGGCCAAGTGCTGACCTTTTTTATTCCCTGTATTTTTTGAATTTTGAATCAAAATCGGAGCTTTAAAAGGGCTCTCCGCTATAGTCCTCTCCCCAAGGAGCTTGGAGATTGGGCCACCGCTGCCATCCCTAAGCCAAGACCGCTTTAAGCAAGGATTTGGGATTAAGAAAAAAAATCGAAGCATTCATTATTGATTTTCAAAGAGTTAAAATAAAAATGAAAAATTCTTTAAAAAATCTTCAAAAAAGTTTGCTTTCAATCCGTATTCTTTATTTATATTTGCCGCTCGAAAATCACATATCCAATCGGAGAAAGATTTTGAAATATTGATTAGATGCCGATGTAGCTCAGCTGGCTAGAGCAGCTGATTTGTAATCAGCAGGTCGGGGGTTCGAGTCCCTCCATCGGCTCTCTTTTCTTTCCCAAATAAACATCCCTTTTTACTTTTTAAAATTTAGAAATCAAGCACATCACTTGGTCTATTTTTGCGTGGGTACAAATTGTATTGACTATCTTTGTCGTCTCAAATAATCAAAGCATGAACAACGAGCAATTAATCTTATCGTATTTCCCAGAGTTAACCCAAAAGCAAATCGAACAATTCGCAGCTTTAGGAGATCTATATCAAGAATGGAACGAGAAGATCAATGTAATTTCAAGGAAAGATGTAGATAATTTCTATGAAAGGCACGTATTGCATTCATTGGGGATTGCCAAGGTTATTCAATTTAAAAAAGGAACCCGCTTACTTGATGTAGGTTGTGGAGGAGGATTCCCAGGTATTCCATTAGCTATTCTTTTCCCAGATTGTGAATTCCATTTGGTTGATTCTATCGGAAAGAAAATTAAAGTAGTTCAAGAGGTGGCAGATGCTATCGGGTTAACCAACCTAAAAGCTACGCATTCAAGAGCCGAACAAATCAAAGATAAATATGACTTTGTAATCTCAAGAGCCGTTACAGCTATGCCTAAATTCTTACAATGGATTACCAATAAATTCGACAAACAAGACAAAAATGCCTATCCTAATGGCGTGTTCTACTTAAAAGGTGGTGATTTAAGAGAAGAAATGAAACCTGTAAAACGACATACTGAATACTTTGAGCTAGCAGATTTCTTTGAAGGTGAATTCTTTGAAACAAAAAAAGTGGTGTACGTTCGTATGAACTAATACACCACCTTCGTTTTAGTACTTCTATTAATATTGATCTATCACTTCAACATTTGGCTGCGTGTTCTTAGACCAAGAACGCTTTAATATATGATATAAACCAACCGTTGAACCAATACCGAAAGGTAATCCGATAAACGACCAGATATAATCAGAACTATTATCTAAAAATTCCGGATTGGTGTAAGCCATAATAATGGCTACTATAAAACCTCCAGCAAATGTCCCCACATAATAGCTGATAACACCCAAAATGGCAAACAACCATTTCGATTTTGCAAATTGCTCAGCGAGCTTCATGTAGTTTTTTCCAATGAAATAAATAAGTAGTAGTCCTAGCATAAGATTGTTATGTTAATGTGTTAAAAAAAGTGAATATAAGATATTTAATCGACTTTAATTAATGGAAAAGCATATGTTTCAACTCCTTTATCTTTCGACGCTATTTCCACATGTAAAATATACATCCCACTTTTTAACGGTCCATTCTTAGACTCAAGCAGTTGAATACTTCCATCCATTAAAACATCGCGACCTTGTAATACCAAGCTTCCATTCAAATCTGTCAATCGCCATGTAACCACCCCCTCTATTCCAGAAAGCGACCGAACATATAGCTCCATTGAAAACGGGTTAGGATACACGATCAGCGATTGATCTAACGCTTCATCTTTTAATCCAACGTAGTCCATAGGACATTCCTGATCTACCCCCGAACTCATTACTACATCAAACAATACACGGTGCCCTTTATCATTTAAATGAACACCATCTCCCGAATTGTATTGCGGCAAAATATGATAGTTTGTATCTGCAGTACCTGTCCAAAAATCTAACGCGTAATTTCCATACACCTCCAGAATAGAATCTCGTGTCTCTAGTTGAATTTGAATTTTAGCAGGATCTGAAAAATTTCGCGGCTGGGTCGTACAAACATACAAAGGTACTCCTTGTTGAATTGCTGCTTGATTCATTAAATCAAAGTTATACATCTGCATATCTACTCCATAATTATTTGCAGCATCATTAGACGGAAGGTTTACTATTACTGCTGAGGGATTCAAAACCAAAGCCGCCGTAATATTCTTATTTACATCTATCGTTTGATTCACCCCAGAAGGTATAGATGTTCCACTCGGAATTAACTTGAAAGTATTGTATCCACCAACTGCTAAATTCACTACCTCATAACGAGTATCCCTTCTGTATAACTCATGTTTATATCGATACACCCACGCACTATCTTGCACAGACGATCCAGCACCTGCAGCAGTCGACGAACCTATCACAACAATTCTACAGGTATCTTCCGTATCTGCGATTTCAAACAAATTATCAGATTCATCAAACTGGGTCAGACTCTCTGCTTTAACAACACATTGCTGAGAAGGAGAATTGGGAACTGTCCATGCATATTCAGCAGTAAATGGAACTAAGGTATCTATGGTACTCCAATTTGTTCCACCATCATAACTACATGACAAAACCACATCCTCTTGCACGGTATTTCTCATCCTTATATCAACTGGTCTACCAGCTTGCCAATACTCTCCACCATTCGGACTTAACACCTCTAGTTCTTGTGGATATACACTGTCCGAATCATACTCGACCTGTAAGGCTCCTAGGTAATAAAACCCATTG
>NZ_JAWWCF010000088.1:0-11578 GCF_033720595.1 Lishizhenia sp.
AGCCGCTTTTACTTGGGGACTTAATGTTGAACGTGAATTGGCGAAAAACTTCTTTGCTTATTTTAACTACTCTTTCCAATATTTAGATCATGGTTACCACATTGTAAGGCCAAAAAGTTATCCGGCTCGTTTTAGTACAGAATATAATTCTTCTTATGAGTTTTCTATTGGTGGAGGATACAGGGTTGTCGGACCTAAAAATTACAATTACATTAATGTGAATTTAGGGTTGGTTCAAGGTTTTACGACAGGTACTTACCATGATACAATGACGGATACCCATCAAGCTGCAATGTCACAAGTTGCTGAAGGTGAGGTATGGCGAGTAGATAGAGAACAGTATGTTGAAAGACAAGTTTTAACTGCTGTGAGGTTAGGAATTTCTAAAGATTTAAAACTTTCGAGAAATGCTTATTTCTCTATAGCTTACAATTACCAATTGGGACTTTACACACATTCTCAAAACGATATGACTTACTTATTGCGTGGAGATCAACAAGCTTATACAGCCAACATTCAATCGAAAGGTTCTCGTTCTTCTATTATGTTTGGTTTGAAATATAGAGTGAACAATAGAGTGAAACGTCGCCCATTAGGGATATAAGCGGCAGCCCGGAGTACAAAAAGGAATGAAAAAAGTAGGGGGTATGCGACTAGAAGAAGCATACCAACCTACTTAAATTTGAATTGCTTTTTGTAGGAGGACTATAGCGTTTAGCCCGACTTTTTATTTTCATAAAAAGGAATGGCCAAAAAATAGATGACATAAAAAAAGTAGCCTTCGAAATTATCGGGCTACTTTTTTGGTATCTATTACTTTGGGTTTTAGACCAACGTTTCTATTTCTACGATTCCTTGTGAATTGATGCGCTTTAAATTTACTTTACGCATTTCATTGATATCAGTTTCGTTGTACGGTTGGGTTACCTTTACGTAATTCTCGGTAAATCCGTACATAAAGCCATTGTCGTTTTCGCCCTCCCAAAGTACTGTGAAGTCTTTGTTCAAGTTTTCTTCGTAGAACTTACGTTTCTTTTTATCGGAAAGAATATGCAACATTTTAGATCTGTCTTTACGCACGTTCATCGGAACGACATCTTTCATTTTCAAAGCTCCAGTATTCGCTCTTTCAGAGTACGTGAAAACGTGGAGGTAAGAGATGTCAAGGTCTTTCAATAAGTTGTATGTTACCATAAACTCTTCATCCGTCTCGCCTGGGAAACCAACAATTACATCAACCCCTATACAAGCATCCGGGTAAATTTCTTTGATTTTGTTAACGCGATTTACATAGAGTTCACTCAAATATTTTCGGCGCATCGCCTTCAATAATTTGTCAGACCCCGATTGTAAAGGAATGTGAAAGTGCGGCACAAATCGTTTTGAATTCGCCAAAGTGAATTCTATGATTTCATCAGAGAGTAAGTTGGGCTCGATAGAAGAAATTCTAAAACGTTCGATGCCTTCAACTTCATCTAAAGATTTCACCAAGTCAAAGAAGTTTTCTTCACCATTTTGTCCGAAATCACCAATGTTTACCCCTGTTAAAACTACTTCTTTAATCTTTGTGTCGGCAATTTTTTGAGCCTCCAAAGTTGTCTCAGCCACAGAAGCATTTCTACTTTTACCACGCGCTAAGGGAATGGTACAGAAGGTACAAAAGTAATCACATCCATCTTGAACCTTCAAGAAAGAACGCGTTCTATCTCCGTAAGAGAAGGAAGGGACAAACTCTTTGGTTTCCTTAATGTTTTCAAATTTCATTTGAGCTGTTTCTGCTTTCGCATCCATGGCTTCTAGGTGTTCGAGAATATTGAATTTCTCATTGGCACCCAATACCAAATCAACCCCGGGGATATTAGAAATTTGTTCAGGTTTTAATTGTGCGTAACACCCGATAATGATCACAAAGGCATTCGGATTAATCTTTAATCCTTTTTTGACCAATTGCTTACATTTTTTATCGGCATTTTCAGTAACACTACAGGTGTTAATTACATAAATATCAGGAGTGTCGTCAAAGTTAACCTTTGCGAAACCTGCTTCTTCGAAATCTCTAGCTATTGTAGAAGTTTCGGAGAAATTCAATTTACATCCAAGCGTGTAGAACGCAACTTTTTTATACTGATTCATAAGATTTTGCAAAGATAAGGAGTTTGGTTGAGATATTGAGGGGGATGTGGGGGGAAATGTTGGGGGGGAGCTTATTATGAATTTTTGACTAGTCGCATTCTTGCCAAGCTCTATTTCAATATCACGCTTATCAATGGTATAAATTTGTTTTGTCTTCGTTTGTTATAGTTAAAAGAGAATTCAAACATATATTTCTGTAAATGCAGAAAACTCACACCATGATGAGCACCACGTAACATTCTGTTCGCATTAGAAAGAAGTTTATTTAACCAGTTTTTAATGGTAGGTTTTACGGGGGAAAGAGGATTCTGATATTCTATGCCTTCTTGAGCATTGAATATTTTAGTACAACGATATCCTTTCATTCTTAATCTCTTTTCTTCTGAAAAACAATCTTTTTGGGTTTGGGTGGGAGTAATTAAGTTTATCTCGTCCTGACCTCTGGTCAATGATGTATGAATTGCTGAAATTGAATAATTCTTTAGTTCGTTTATGTTGTACTCTTCGTTACTATTATTGGATAAAATATACAAGAATTGAAAATACTCCTTTCCTAGTAATTCCTTGCCCATGGCCATTCGTATTTTCATACTAAGGTACCAGACAGTACGATACCTTTTTATTCCTAAAAGCCTTGATAATTCTAAGGTGGAATAGGATTTCTTAATATGAGTCATGAAAAATATGGCCTTAAACCAGGTCGTGAAATTGAGATTACTAGATTCCATAAAAGTGCCACTTTTTAAACTTATTTTCCTTCCACAGCAACAGCGCCAATACAGGTGTTTTGGTCGCCAATTATTAACTTTTGATTTGCATTTAGGACAGTTGATTCCTTTCTTTTCTCTGTGAATTTTTATAAAGGAAATACATTTTTTCTCTGTCCCAAAACGATTGATGAATTCGTTGAGGTCCATAATGAATTAGATTAGGTTGATAAAAAAGTTATGATAATTCTGAGTTGAAATCAAATAAAACTATTTGGCAAGATTACGACTAGTCAAAATAATTTTCCCTTCTTCAACCCCAACCCCCTCAAAAAAATCCCCTATCTTCCCCTTACCAAAAACACCCCGTCATGAAACTAAAACAACTCATCATCCCCCTTACCATTTCCTCCATCCTCTTCTCCTGCTCCAGCTCCCGCTTCATAGAACCGCTCGCTAAAAAGCAAAATGCGGTAAGTGCAGATTTTGGCGGACCGCTTGTGAATGTCCCCGGTGTGGCAACAATTCCTTTACCTTTTTCTAGTTTGACCTATGGTAGAGGACTCTCGCACAGTACAACCATTTACGGCAGCTGGCACACAACTGCCGCAGTGTTTGGAGTGGCACAGTTTGATTTAGGTGTGGTCAAAGAGGTGTGGTACAACAGGGACAGACACATGGGGATAAGCATCACACCCAGTGTGAATTTTGCAAGAGATGTTTTTGAGCAAAACACCAAGCTTTGGCCTATACTCGAAGCCAATTATTATTGGAAATACAACCAGCAAGGTGTGGTACAAGCAGATTTATTGTCGAACAGAAAAATTAAATACAATTTCGTGTATGCGGGAGTAGGGTCGTGGTTTGAATTGTCGAGTACAAGAGCGCACGATCAGCCGCAAAACAATTGGGCTTTTCCTATGGTGCAGGTCGGACATACTTTCCGACGCAACAAATGGAGCTTCTCCACAGAACTCAAAATGATGGTGCCTTATATGAGTAATCAAGACATCGTGCTCGACTATAAAAGTATCACCGGTGAAAGAGGAGCAACTGGAATTTACATAGGTGTAATTAAAAGATTTTAAGATGAAAAAATGGATCATATTTAGCGGAATTGCGCTGCTTGCCTTTACTTCATGTCGCAAGCGTTTAGACAGTTTTCTCTTCAATAATGCAGCGCTCACCGAATACAAATTAGATAATTATTCGGGCGAAGTAGCCCTTGAGGTGGGAGATGATTATGCTGTTCCCGTCGCAGCCATACATCCATTCGCGTTGGAAATGGATATAGAGGGTGTAAACGAAGAAGTACACATGGTCTATGCGGGTGATTTGTCTACCATAGATCAAGACACCGTTATTTTATACTGCCACGGAAACCGCGATCACATGGACTATTATTGGCCGCGACAAAAATTGTTGGCCAATGTTGGCGGACTCAACCGTTTGGGGGTATTGATGATGGATTACCCGGGTTATGGTATGTCCGGTGGCGCACCAACTGAGGAGAACATGTATCAAAGTGTTGCATTGGCCATGCAGTGGTTAAAAGACCAAGGTGTTACCAGTGATAAACTCATCATGGTCGGCTATTCTTTGGGAAGCGCACCGGCTTGTGAGTTAACGGCTAATAAAGCCGATTATCCCCTAGAGCCAACCAAACTAATCTTAGAATCTCCCTTTGCGAGTGCCGAAGTCATGGTGCAAGATGCCGCAGCATTGGATATGCCAGGGAGTTATTTTGTGAACCTTAAAATCGATAACGCTGAAGAAATAAAAAATATAGATATTCCACTTTTATGGATACATGGAACCGATGATGATTTCTTGTCTATAAAAACGCATGGAGAGCTTGTCTACGCCAATAAAACTGGAGATAAAACTGCCATTCGCGTAGAAGGTGGTGATCACAATAACCCACCGGCAATTATGGGCTACGATAATTATATTAAAGCTTTGGAGCAATTTATTTTTAATTAGGCAAACGGCCAGGCTATCCTTACAAGCTCACTCCCAAAGGCCAAGTATTACCAAAGCTTACAGCGGCTTCTTCCAGTCGCCGCTGTAAGCTAAGTAATCCTAAACCTTCGCCACGCTCACTTTGCATCCTATCCTTGTTTGAAAATTCTTCAATTCAGATGCGAAAGCAAATTTTTTTAAGATCCTTTATCCAAACTCCTTACTCATACTCAAAACTGTCTAGACATCTAATTGTCTAAAAGTCTAACCGTCTAAGAATCCAAATAAACATCATTCTTAAAGTCAATTTTATAGCCACAGTCAAAATGACCTTTAGGGCAGGCTTTATGCCCATGCAAACCACAAGGCTTGCAATCCATACTTTTGCTAATGATTCTAGATTGTTCTGCCAAAGGTCCAAATCCAAACTCGGGTACAGTGCTACAGTAAAAAGCTGTGGTTGGTGTATTCATAGCTGAGGAAATGTGCATTGGGCCAGAATCGTTCACGTAACAGTGTTGTGCGTCTTTAATCAAAGCGGCACTTTGCATGAGGTTTAATTTTCCGGCCAATACTTCAGCATTGTCTAATTCTTGTGCAATTTCCTCACATAATGCAAGGTCACCCGGACCACCAATAAGATAGATTTTATGGTTAAGGGTATGACCAAGTTCTATCCATTTCTCCTTGGGCATTTGCTTCGTAAACCAAACAGATGCAGGTGCAAAGCAAACGTATTTTTGTCCTTTGTACTGATTCACAAAAGCAAAATCTTTCTCAGCAGGATGGAGGGTAGGACGCAATTTTTTAGGAACACCGTGGTGGGCAATTAAACTTAAATTCCTTTCTACTTCATGCAAGTTTTTGGTTAAATCGTGTTTAACCTTTCTCTTAAAGAGGAAAGACAATGGATTTTTATCAAAACCAACAGAACTTTCAGCTTTACCAAAGGCAGTTAAAAATCCACTACTGGCAAAACGGTGCAGGTTAATGATTTCTGTATATTTTTCTTGAACAATTCGCTTTTTAAGGGCGCGTAGACTTTTGTATTTACCTTCTTGTTTGTTCCAAATCAAAACATTGTCTAGGGAGTAATGACCTTGAACCAAGCTTTCATTTCCCTTGCGCACCAATAGGTCTATTTGCGCGTCAGGATATTTTTCTCGTAAGGCGTTAGCTACAGGAGTGGCCAAGATTACATCTCCCAAAAAGGCCGTTTGTATGATCAGAAACTTTTGCATGCGGCTCAAAAATAGGTGAATTCTATAAATTCCATAAATTAATGGCATGAACTTGGAACATTTTCTTGTTCTATCCGAATAATACTTTGATGAGGTTAACTTTTTTATGCACAGTACTGCTAGTAACATTTACAACATTGTCTGCCGATTTGGAAGGGCAATGGAAGGGAATATTATCTATCCACCAAGATTTTTCTGACGAGCAAGCTATTTACCTGAACTTAGATAAAGGAAGTGAGCTTACGCGTATTGAATTAACGGATACGGATGTTTATGCCTTAAAAAGATTTAAGGTGAACGACAGTGATGCTTTTAACATAGAAATTGAAGAAATCAATTTTAAATCGAGAGCCAACAGCAGAGAAACTCCAAGGTGTAAATTGAAATACAACCTGAAGTACAACGATAGTACAGGCTACTTAGAAGGAACCTTTACCAGTGTAGATTGTAGAAATTATTCGGGTTACGTCATTTTATACAAAGCAGATTATAATTTTCCTGATCAGAAAAAGTCAGACCTTAGTCATTTGTGGGTGCACCGCTTAAAGATGGATTTAGACAAAGGTTTTTCAGCACCAGCCATTCGCAAAAAGGAGTTAGAGGATTTTAAATTTAAACCGATTTATTTTGATCATGATAAATCTGTGGTAAAAGCTGAATTTCATGCTTATTTAAAAGATATGATACGCGTGGTTCAAGGACATTCAGATATACGTATTAAGGTTACAGGTCATACCGATGCGGTAGGAACAGATGCCTATAACGTAGGCTTATCAGAAAGAAGAGCAAAGGCGATAAAAGACTTTTTTGTAACCCATGGTTTACCCGAAGATAAGTTAGAGATAGATTTTAAGGGGGAACGAGAGCCTGTTGATACAAATGCCACCAGCGAAGGTAAACAGCACAACAGGCGCGTTGATTTTAGCTTTGTTTAAAATGTTTATAAGCATCCATCACTTCTACAATTGAAGCAAAGGTGTTGTAGCGTATTTTATCTAAATTAGGTTTAGAAAACCATTTCACCTTCGTAATACCTTCTTCAATTTGCGGCGTTAGTTTTTCATCTCCATCATAGGTGAAACTGTACCAATAGGTTTTTTTTATAACATCTTTTCCATAGGTGTCATATATATGATAGGTTTCAATAATTTCATCTTCATAAGAAATATTTGAAATACCACATTCTTCTTCTATTTCACGTTGAGCACCCAAGATTGTATCTTCTCCTTTTTTGAGCTTCCCCTTGGCAATGTCCCAAAACCCATTGCGTTTGATGAACAAATACTTGTCGTGTTTCGTGTCACGAACAATTCCTCCAGCAGCTTCAACCCAGGCGTAATTTTCAAAAAGTTTACGCATAGCTTTCTTAGGCTCATCATCCACAATGGCGATTCTAATTTTACTTGAGGCGTTTCTATATGTACTCAAGATGTTTTTAAGTACAATTTCATTGAGTTTGCCTTTTATCAAGAAAGTATCGCTTTTCAACCCTTTTTCATTCTTTACAAAGTAGAGTGGCGTATTTTCAATAAAAACTTTATACATTTGCGGCATGATTTTAAATAAGGATAACGCTTCAAAAGTAGCAGAATTTTTGTTACAAATTAAAGCAATAAAACTTGAGCCCACATCTCCTTTTACATGGGCATCTGGTTGGAAATCTCCAATCTATTGTGATAACCGAAAAACCTTGTCTTATCCAAACATTAGAACTTTTATAAGACAAAGTTATTCTGAGATCATTTTGGAGAAATACGGTAAACCAGATGTAATTGCAGGAGTGGCTACAGGAGGAATTGCACAAGGTGCATTAGTAGCGCAAGAATTAGGAGTGCCATTTATTTATGTAAGATCTTCAGCAAAAGGTCACGGTTTGGGTAACCAAATTGAAGGTGATTTTACTGAAGGACAAAACGTTGTAGTTATTGAAGATTTGATTTCTACTGGAGGTTCTTCTTTAAAAGCTGTAGAGGCATTAAGAGAAGCTGGGTTAAACGTGAAAGGTTTAGCGGCAATTTTCTCATACGGATTCAAAATCTCTCAAAATAACTTTGAGGAGGCGAATTGTCCTTACGTTGTGCTTTCTAACTACGATATTTTAATGGATTTGGCCTTAGAACAAGGTGCTATTTCTAAAGAGGATTTAGTTTCTTTAAGAGAATGGAAAGAGAATCCATCTGAATGGTCTCCAAAAGAAGCTTAAGCCATGAAAATAGATAGTGAAAAAGTTGTTGTAAATGCGGATGTTACTACGGTATACGCCTTTTTAAAGGATGCCCACAACATTGGTGAGCTTTTGCCAAAAGATGATGTAAAAGACTTCACAGCAACAGATACAACATGTAGCTTTAAGGTACAAGGGGGGATTGTTATCACTTTGGAACAGAAAGAGATGATAGAAAATCAACAAATCATTATGAAAGCGGGTGCAAAATCTCCTTTTCCATTTGATTTAACAATTTTCATGTCGCCAGAAGGAGATAAAACGCAAGGTTATATTCACTTCGATGGAAAGGTGAACGCTTTCTTGAAAATGATGGTTCAAAAACCGTTGACCAACCTTTTCAACTACATGACCAATAAGATTAAAGAAAAATACGAGGCGTAATTCCTCTATACCATACGATCTTTGAAACGGATGGATTGATTGCGATAGCTTTCGATTCGTCCGTTTTCTTTTTGTAGTCGTAAATTTCCAAATTCATCTGTGTCTACAAGAATGGCATTGAATTCCTCCTGCGTTTCTGCATCTACAAAGGTACTTTCAATACCACGTAACCACAGTGCTTTATCAAACTCTTGTTTTAGTGTGTCAGCGCCTACTTGCTCCATACTATTCCACCTTTCTTGAAATGTATAGCAAAACTCTAACATAATGTTGTAAGGCGTGTGGTGTTTTCCGGAAGCTTGACTTAAAGAAATGCCCAAGTCATTTTCAAATGACTGCTGATTCAGATTTAGTCCTATCCCTACAATACAGGATTGAATTCCAAAAGGACCCCATTGATTTTCAATTAAAATACCGGCAATTTTTCGTTTGCCTATCAAAATATCGTTGGGCCATTTTATGTTGACATTTTCGGCGTGTTTGGTCAATACATCTTTCAATGCCAAACTTACGGCGTAATTTAAAGTATGTTGGTTGTTTTTAATTAGAGCATTGGGGGTGATGTATAAACTCATGGTTAGGTTAGAAAATGGGTCAGATTGCCATGTGTTACCGCGTTGACCTCTGCCATTTGTCTGTATATCTGCCAAAATAACAGTGCCGTGTGAAATTTGACCTTGCTTCCCCATATTGGCAGCATAGTTGTTCGTAGAATCTACACGTTCTAGATGAATAATTTTATGACCTATTTTTGTTTGCGTCATATCTGCAACAATGAGTTTAAAACACTGAGCGTAAAATTAAAATTTAATTAGATTTGTAGTACACTCAAAATTGAGAATGCATAAAGTAATAGAGAAAATAGATTCCCGAATTTTGGCCGAGACAATAGTCGAGGGAATGCAAGAGGTGAAGGCCAAAGACATTACCATCTTAGATTTAAGAGATATTCATAATTCAGTTACCGATTTTTTCGTGATTTGTAGTGGTGAATCTACCACGCAAGTAGAAGGAGCTAGTAATGCTATTGTAAGGCATACAAGAAAAGTTTTGCGCGACAAACCTTGGCATGAAGAAGGTAAACGTAACGGAGAGTGGGTATTGTTAGACTACGTGAACGTAGTGGTGCATATCTTCCATAAAGACGTAAGAAGTTTTTACGAGATTGAAGACTTATGGGCAGATGCGAAAAGAACAGATATTCCTAATTTAGATTAAAATAATAATGGCAAAAAAGAAGAAAAATCAGTATTCGATTTACTGGATATACGCTGGTATAGCAGTATTGATTCTAGGAGCACAGTTTTTCATGGGGTCTTCAGGAGGTAGCGATGTAAGTAGAGGTACTTTCATTGAACTAATGGAGAACGGATACGTGGAGAATGTTGTGTTGATTAGAAATCAGAACAGAGTAGATTTCCAAGTAACGGAAGACGGACAAAAAGCAATAGAGAACGGAAATTTCGATAACGCTAATGGGGATAAGAAAGATTATGATCGTATGAAGCGTATCATGTCGAATCAACCAAGCGCATTTTCGGCAAGAAGTAAACCGAAGTTTTCATTAGATATTTCGAGTCAAGAAGTATTTGACAAGAACTATGAAAAAGCAAATGAGAAATTAATTGCAGACGGTAAGCAGCCGTTGGGAAGCTATAACGTGAATAATGAGGTGAATTACTTAAGCCAAATTATCGCTTTCATTTTCCCTGTATTAATCATCATTGTAATCTGGATGTTCATCATGAGAAGAATGTCTGGTGGAGCAGGAGGAGGTCCTGGTGGACAAATCTTTAACATCGGTAAATCTAAAGCGCAAGTCTTTGAAAAAGGTAAAGGAACAGATGTTACCTTTAAAGATGTAGCTGGATTAGAAGGAGCTAAAGAAGAGGTTGAGGAAATTGTTGACTTCTTAAAGAACCCTAAGAAATACACAGAGCTTGGAGCTAAAATTCCGAAAGGAGCCTTATTGGTAGGACCTCCGGGAACAGGTAAAACCTTATTGGCAAAAGCCGTTGCAGGTGAAGCACAAGTACCTTTCTTCTCACTTTCAGGATCTGATTTTGTGGAGATGTTTGTGGGAGTTGGAGCGTCACGTGTGCGTGATTTGTTTAAACAAGCCAAAGAAAAATCTCCAGCAATTATCTTTATTGATGAGATTGATGCTATTGGTAGAGCCAGAGGAAAAAGTAACTCTATGGGGTCTAACGATGAGCGTGAGAATACATTGAATCAGTTGTTAACAGAAATGGATGGTTTCGGAACAAACTCTGGAGTTATTATTCTAGCAGCAACTAACCGTGCAGATGTATTGGATAAAGCATTGATGCGTGCAGGTCGTTTTGATAGACAGATTTACGTAGACATGCCAGACTTAAATGAGCGTAAGGAAATTTTCCAAGTTCACTTAAAACCATTGAAGTTAGATAAAGAAATGGACATTGATTTCTTGTCGAAACAAACTCCAGGATTTAGCGGTGCTGACATTGCTAACCTGTGTAACGAAGCAGCGTTAATTGCAGCAAGAAAACAAAAGCCTTTCGTAGAGAAGCAAGATTTCTTAGATGCCGTTGATAGAATCATTGGTGGTTTAGAGAAGAAGAATAAAATCATTACCAAAGAAGAGAAGAAGTCGATTGCCTTCCACGAGGCAGGACACGCAACTATCTCTTGGTTGTTGCAATATGCACATCCATTGGTAAAAGTGACTATCGTGCCTAGAGGTCAGTCTTTAGGAGCGGCATGGTACTTACCAGAAGAAAGAAGTATTACAACTACAGAGCAAATCTTGGATGAAATGTGTTCTGCATTAGGAGGTAGAGCTGCCGAGCAGTTGATCTTTGGTAAGATTTCTACAGGTGCGTTGAGTGACTTGGAGAAGGTAACAAAACAAGCCTACGCAATGGTATCTATCTACGGATTGAACA
>NZ_JAWWCF010000089.1:0-11571 GCF_033720595.1 Lishizhenia sp.
AGAGATTTTAACAATTCTAATTCTAGCCAATGGGAAATTACATTGTTGTGCAACTCTCCAAACAATACAACTTCTTGTTTTTGTAATGATTTAAGCATCTTTTGGTAACTTATTTCCTTCCCTTTACCGTTGTATATCTTATAATTTTCTAGCTGCGCCAAACTGTTTAAAGCCAGTGTGAAAAGTGTTAGTAGTGTAAGTATCGCTTTCATGTTTTTTTTATTACAAATATAAGAGAGCTATACGAATTCGCTAATACCTATTTATTGTGATATAATTTCGAGATAGGAACTAAAGATTCGCCCTGTTTTCTTAGTCGTCTCGCATATATTGAGTATTTTTGATGCGCTAAAAAACAAAGTATGTCAGACGATAAAAAGATCATTTTTTCAATGGTTGGGGTCAATAAGCAGACACCAGCTGGAAAACAAATTCTTAAAAATATTTATTTGTCCTTTTATTATGGGGCAAAGATTGGAATCATAGGTTTAAACGGTGCGGGTAAATCTACTGTAATGAAGATTATTGCAGGTTTAGACAAGGCCTATACAGGTGATGTAGTTTGGAGTGATGGTTACTCTGTTGGTTACTTGCCACAGGAACCAGAATTGGATCCAAACAAGACCGTGAAAGAAATCGTAATGGAAGGTGTACAAGAAACGGTAGATCTTTTAAAAGAATACGAAGAAATCAATAATTCTTTCATGGATGAAGCAGTGTTGAATGATCCAGACAAAATGGATAAACTCATTGCGCGACAAGGTGAAGTGCAAGATAGAATTGATGCTGTTAACGCATGGGATTTAGATGCACAATTAGATTTAGCGATGGATGCTTTACGTTGTCCTCCAGATGATCAGAAAATTGAAAACCTTTCAGGAGGGGAAAGACGTCGTGTTGCCTTAACGCGTTTGTTGTTGAAGCAGCCTGATGTATTATTGCTGGATGAGCCTACTAACCACTTGGATGCTGAGTCTATTGACTGGTTAGAGCAACACTTACAACAGTATAAAGGAACGGTAATCGCCGTAACCCACGATAGATATTTCTTAGATAACGTTGCTGGATGGATTCTAGAATTGGATAGAGGTGAAGGTATTCCTTGGAAAGGAAACTACTCTTCTTGGTTAGAGCAAAAAGGTAAGCGTTTAAAAGAAGAAGAGAAACAAGAGTCTAAACGTCAGAAGATTTTAGCGCGTGAGTTAGAATGGGTAAAAATGAACCCGAAAGGACGTCATGCTAAGAATAAAGCGCGTTTATCGAACTACGATAAGATGATGAGTCAAGACATTAAGGAGAAGGAGTTGACTTTAGAACTTCCTATTCCTAATGGACCACGTTTGGGTAGTAATGTAATTGATGCAGAAGGTGTAGCCAAAGCATTTGGAGACAAATTATTGTACGATAACTTAAACTTCTCATTGCCTCCAGCAGGTATCGTTGGGGTTATCGGACCAAACGGTGCGGGTAAAACTACCATCTTTAAAATGATCATGGATGAATTGCAACCAGATGCTGGTTCTTTCAACATAGGTGAAACGGTAGAGATAGGATATGTAGACCAGACGCATAAAGATTTAGATCCAGAAAAATCAATTTTTGAGGTAGTTTCTGGTGGTACAGAACACATAGAAATAGGTTCTCAAAAGATGAACGCTAGAGCGTACATTTCTAAGTTTGGTTTCTCAGGAGCTGATCAGAGTAAGAAAGTTGGAGTGTTATCAGGTGGTGAAAGAAACCGTTTGCACTTGGCAATGACCATGAAGACGGAAGCAAACGTGTTGTTACTGGATGAGCCTACCAATGATATTGATGTGAATACCTTGAGAGCATTAGAGGAAGGGATTATGAATTTTGCGGGATGTGCCGTTGTGATTTCTCACGACAGATGGTTCTTAGATAGAATTTGTACACACATCTTAGCTTTCGAAGGAGATTCTGAAGTTTACTGGTTCGAAGGTACTTACTCTGACTACGAAGAGAACAAGAAAAAGCGTTTGGGAGATACTTCTCCAAAACGTGTGAAATACAGAAAATTGACAAAAAACTAGAACACACATTCATTCTTTAAATACAGAACAAATGAGCGTAAGAGATTTAGAACCAAAAGCGATGTGGAATAATTTTGCAGATTTAAATGCCGTTCCGCGTCCATCAAAAAAAGAAGAGAAAGTTATCCAATTCATGGTTGATTTCGGTAAGAAATTAGGATTGGAAACGAAAACAGATAAAATAGGTAATATCATCATAAAAAAGCCTGCAACTCCAGGTATGGAAGATAGACAAACCATCATCATGCAGAGTCACGTTGACATGGTGCACCAAAAGAACTCTGACAAAGTTTTTGATTTTGATACACAAGGTATTGAAATGAAAATTGAAGGAGACTGGGTAAAAGCAGAAGGTACTACGTTGGGAGCTGATAACGGTATTGGTGTTGCTTCTATAATGGCGATATTGGAATCTACAGATATTGCACACCCTGCAATTGAAGCAATGTTTACTGTAGATGAAGAAACAGGTATGACTGGAGCTATGGAGTTAGATCCTTCTAATTTCACCGGAACTATTCTTTTGAACTTAGATACTGAAGATGATGATGAATTAAGCATTGGTTGTGCAGGAGGTATTGATACGAATACATCTTATGTGTACGAATCAATCTCTACTCCGGCCGGGTCTAAAGCTTACAGAATCGAATTGAGAGGTTTGATGGGAGGTCACTCTGGTATGGATATCGATCAAGGTAGAGCGAATGCAAATAAATTAATGAATAGGTTGATGTACGATTCTCCTGTGAAATTAAATATTGCAAGCATAGATGGTGGTAGTTTGAGAAATGCTATACCTAGAGAATCTACAGTGGTTTTAACGATAGCTGAAATGGATGCTGAAGCATTCGAAAGCTACTTTGAAATGAAAACGGAAGCATTGGCTGAAGAGTTTGCGAGTATTGAAAAAGATATGAAGTTTTCAATCGCTGCTACAGATTTACCAACAGAAGTTGTTTCTGGTGCTGATACTACAAAGATTTTGCAAGCGGTACATGCAACGCATAATGGAGTTTTCAGAATGAGTCCGGATATTGAAGGTTTGGTTGAAACTTCTTCTTCTTTAGCTAGAGTTATTGTGAATGGTGGTAAGTTCATCACGCAGTCATTGCAACGTAGCTCAGTTGAATCTACAAAATGGGAAGTTGCAAACACGATTAAGTCTACGTATGAGTTATTAGGGGCAGAAGTTGTTCAGTCTGGAGACTACCCAGGATGGCAACCTAATCCAAACTCTAAGATATTAAAGACTATGGAGCAGTTGTACAAAGATATGTTTAACGAAGCTCCTCAAGTGAAAGCTTGTCATGCAGGGTTGGAATGTGGTATTTTGGGCAAACATTTGCCAAACACAGATATGATTTCTTTTGGACCGACAATTAGACAACCTCACTCACCAGATGAGCGTGTATCTATTTCATCTGTTCAAAAATTCTGGGGATACTTAATTGAAACCTTGAAGAATATTCCAGCCTAATGTTAGCTGATAATAGAGCTGAATTATTGAAATTAGCAAATATGAAAATGCCCTTTGGTAAATACCAAGGGCGTTTTTTAGTTGATTTGCCAGAGCCTTACCTTGTGTGGTATAGAAACAAAGGTTTTCCCAAGGGGAAATTAGGTGAGCAATTGCAGATCATGTATGATATTAAAGTGAATGGTTTGGAAGATTTAATTCGACCATTAGTAAGGAGGTAAGTGATTACCTCCTTTTTTTATTAGCTCGCTTTTCTACGATCGTTTATATTTTGCAAGGGTTTTAAGCCTGCTTTAATATGTTTCCATTTTGTGGGGTGCTTATCTAGGTAGTAAGCAATTCTGCTTGCATTTTTCTTAACGGCGTCAGTAATTGCTGGTGGACTAACTGGAGGTTCTAAATGTGCAGCAACATTCTTCCCTGTAATTTTGAGTCCGGCCATTAAACACTTCTTAGCACTTTCTTCGTAGCTATCTAAAATTTCAAGCGCTCTATCTTTTACCAATTCTTCTTCCGTATTCAAGTTGATATTGGTTAGATAGATAGCTTCTAGGATTAAGGAATTGCTTCCGAAATTCAAATTGTAAGCAATATCAATCGCTTCTTCAACAACAGTGTTTAGTTTTTCTGTGTTTAATTTTAATTCAGAAAGCTGCTCAACAAAGTCATTTTCTACATGTATAGATAATTGTAGTGCTTTACTTTTTTCAGCAACTATGCTACTGATCAATTGAGCAATGAAATCGCGCTGTAAGCTCTTCAATTCTTCCACTTCTAATTGCGTACGCTTATTTTGATCTTTTAACGCATGCTGTACTTGTGTGAATTGTTTCAAGGTTTTAGCTTCATCTACAATACGGTTATAGTCGAATAAAAATCCTTGGTATAACAGCGTAGAGATGATATCCTTTTCAGAAGCGTGAATACTTTCAAAATCGTTCACATGATTATAGAGGTTGAATTTGTGTGGAAATTCAATAAAGATCAAGTCCTTAAAACTGTCGTTGGCAGAATTAAAAGCTAAACAGAGGGTTCTGTTTTCGCGTTCGGAAGATAAATCTAACTGTGTAAGTTCAGGTTTAAAGCGTGTTTCCTCGAAGCCTACAGGTAGCCATCGGGTATTGCTTTTTGACTTTCGGTAATTCTGAAACTTAACGCGGTCACTTTCTTCTAAAACAATATTGTTGTGAAAGTCACTAATAATCATGGATTTACTTTCATTTACATACACCCCCTTAATAGAGGTTGCCATGGGGAGCATCTCTTTTGCTTTATTCATAAGGAATAAAATAGGGTGATATGTAGCGGAAAGCCTCATTTCTTAAGCAAAGATATTAAGAAAACTTAATTTTTTAGCAAATATTATTAAGTAAGCTTAATAATTATTAAAGATAGATTATTCTAGCTTAATTTCTAAATAATCAGCCTAAAACCTTAGTTTATTTGTGGTGTAGATTAAAAATTCCATCGCCATGATTAGTATTAGTTTAGACCAAGAAGTTAGAAATGAAGTTAAATTATTAAGTGTTGAATTAAAAACCTTAAGCTTAAAGTGTATAGGTACGCTTTATTTATTATTGATGAGCGTGAAGAATTTCGTACTCGAGTACATCGATAGTTTGAATGATTTTAGGTGGAGTAATATTCAGAAATGGGGTTTTGTAAATGTGTTAATTGAAAGAGCGTACAAGTTCTTTGGATTGGAAGATGCTGAGAAAAGAGCACGTGTAAAAGCTAAAATAAAAAGAGGAGTTAAGCGTACTTTTAAAAAGGTGTTGAAAGTGTTTTTATTCCCTTTAGTACTAGTGTTTTACATAATTTCAGTTCCTTTTGAGAAAAAAAATGAGAAAAATGTAAAAAACTGTTACAAGGTTTAGATTTCTGTTTTTCAATATGTTACATTGTTTTCTTTAAAGTTGTCATAGAATAATTTGTGTTAAAAATGTAAATTTTCCAACTTTTTTTGAAACTTCTCCTAACACCGTGTCGTACACTGAGTTATAAAATTTGACAAAATGATATTAACTGAAAATAAAGTAGGAATGAATACTGTGAATGTTGCTAAGAAAAAATTGGAAATGCACTACGCAAAAGGAGTAAAGAGCGAATTAAGCATTTTCGAAGTTGCTAATTTAATGGACCTTATCTCAAACAAAGAAGCGGTAGAGCAAATGGAAAGGCGCTCAATATTCTTTGGGTTCTCCAAAAATTAATAAATGCTCTTCTAAAAAATAATGATCCAAATGTAATCACGTTCTGTGATGTAAATACATGTCTTAATTCCAGGTGTGTATAAAATTCTATTTAAACGTTTTATTCTAAAGGGTATAGAAGGTGTTTATTAGCGTTCTGTATTGAAAGTGGCATATGCTATTTTAGCTTGTGTTACAATTGTAATTATTTAAGGCTTGCCTTTTTGTTATTTTTGTAAATCTATATGTTTGTGATATTTGTAATTCTTAATTACATTTGTTACATGAGTATACAAGACCGTTTAAAAATGATTATGAAGATGAACAATTTGAATGCAAGCTCCTTTGCAGACAAAGTAGGTGTTCAGCGATCTAGTGTATCGCATATCCTGAGTGGTAGAAATAAACCTAGTCTTGATTTTATTCAGAAAACCTTAAATACCTTCCCAAGGGTGAGTGGTGATTGGCTAGTTAGCGGTAAGCAACCTAGTAAAGAGCCGGCTGCTCAGGTCAACAATGCTAGCGGTCCAAAGGTTGAACCTAAAAACGAACAAGTAAGTGCAATAAATCCTGCACAAGCACCTCAAAGTTTAGCCCAAAAAAATACCGCCTCGCAAAAGACGGTAGAAAAAATCGTTTATTTCTATACGGATGGTACTTTCAAAGAGTATACTTCTTCTAGTGAAGAATAACTCCAGAACCTATTAATTCATCATTTTCATAGAACGCAGCAAACTGACCCGGCGTAATCCCTTTTTGATATTGCTCAAAGTAAATGTACATTCCATCTTCTTTCATTACCAATGTAGCGTCCTGAAGCGGTTGTCTATATCTTATTCTCACTTTTAACGTTCTTGTTTCCCCAGGAGTCAAAGAACGATTAGGATTAACCCAGTGTACTTCATCTTCTTTAATAAACAAAGCTTTTCTGTTTAATAAAGGATGATCTTCACCTTGTCCAGAGTATACAATATTGTTTTCTGTATCTATTCCAATTACAAAAGAGGGAAGAGGTCTTCCTCCGATATTCAATCCTTTACGTTGGCCAATCGTGTAAAAATGCGCACCTTGATGTTCAGCAACTTCTAGGGTTTCTGCGTTGTCTAATACAAATGGCTGTGCCAATTCTACAACGTTTTCAAGAGTGTCTTCAATTGAATTTTGCGTTTGTTTATCAAAGTGGTTGATATTGACCTCTAGTACCTTACCTTTTTTAGCTTCAAGCTTTTGTTGAAGGAAAGTAGGGAGTGAAATCTTACCAACAAAACATAATCCCTGACTATCTTTTTTGTTGGCAGTAACCAATCCGGCTTCTGTAGCAATGCGTCTAACTTCAGATTTTTGTAATTCTCCAATAGGGAAGAGTGCTTTAGATAGTTGCTCTTGACTCAACTGGCACAAGAAGTACGATTGATCCTTGTTGTTATCTAAACCTGATAGTAAACCAAAGCTTCCGTCTTCGTGTTCAACCTTTCTACAGTAGTGTCCGGTTGCCACGTAATCTGCACCTAGCTCCATCGCTGCTTTCATAAACACATCAAACTTGATTTCACGGTTGCATAAAACATCTGGGTTGGGAGTTCTTCCAGCCTCGTATTCCGCAAACATATAATCCACGATGCGTTCTTTGTAGTCTTTGCTTAGGTCTATAACCTGGAAAGGTATTCCCAATTGGTTGGCGATTAATAAAGCGTCATTACTGTCGTCTATCCACGGACAGTCATCTGATAAGGTAACACTTTCGTCATGCCAGTTTTTCATAAACATACCAATTACTTCATATCCTTGCTCTTGAAGTAAATGTGCTGTAACACTACTGTCTACACCACCTGATAAACCTACAACTACTCTTTTCATGATGCAAAAATAGTCAATTTAACAGAAGGTTATTGTCCTAAACATATCAATTGGTAAGAGGAGGGGTGATTTGGTGTTAGAGTTTACTTTTGTAATTAGATTGAGATGGATGAAGTTACACATTTGTAACTCTAAATGTTATTACAAATGTCGATAGGTTTAAACAGACGTGTTACTTCTGTAACATTTGTAGTGTAAACACAATTTAACATTTGTAGCTTAAAGCTGTAGAAACAATTGAGTATTTTCGTTGTATGAAAATCTACGCATCAATTCTAATTGGTTTATCTATTGCCTTCTTCGGAACTGCACAAGAAGATACAGTTGCCTGTGAGCAGGTCTATGTTAAGGGAAAGGTTTACGATACATTACAACCTCAAGGGTTTTATAATATGATGGTCATTAATAAATCTGAAGGTAAAGGTGTATTTGGTATGCCTAATGGTACTTTTTCTATGTACACCAAAAATGGCGATACCATAGCGTTAACAGTGAAAGAATACTCCAAACACAGCTATATAGTTGTAGCAGACAGTAATTGTCAATTTATTATTGATTTACCCTTATCACCTAAGGTTCAAGAATTTGATGAAGTTCGTATTTATCCACTTAAATCACTGGAGGAAATTAAAAAAGAAAGACAAGAGTTAAGTATGCGCGAAACGCGAACGGTAACAGGTATTAATGTTGTACAATCTCCGATCACTGCGCTTTATGAACGATTCTCCAAAACGGGTAAAGCCAAGAAAAAAGTGGCAGAACTGGAACATCAAGACAATATCAATGCTATACTTAAGGAATTGTTAAGGTTGTATGTATCTAATGATGTTGGAAATTTAAAGGAAGAACATTTCGCTGATTTTGTAGAGTTCTTAAACATTGATGAGAATTTCTTGAGGACCTCTACAGATTATGAGTTAGTTGTGTTTATTAATGATAAGCTCGAGCATTATAGATATTTCCATCCGGAGTACTTTAATACTGATGAAGAACAGGAAGGTGAAGCTAACCCGTCTCAAGAAAAGGATGCACAAGGAAGTGAAGATGTTGAAAATCAGGATAAAGAATAAGGTGTTACTTTTGTAATATGTTAGTTTTAGAAGATGTTGTAAAATGTAAACTTTGTAAAGATCGTTTAGAGCCCAATCCTATATTTCAAATTAACGAAAAAGCGAAGGTTCTAATTATTGGTCAAGCACCAGGTTTAAAGGTGCATCAAACAAAACTTCCTTTCAACGATGCAAGTGGAGATCGTTTGCGGGAATGGATGGGAATAGATAGAACTCTTTTTTATAGTGAACAGGTAGCCATACTTCCTATGGCTTTGTGTTATCCTGGTAAAGGTAAGAGTGGAGATAATCCGCCACCGAGTATATGTGCAAAGACCCATCACGAAAAATTGTTGTCACTTATGCCCAAAGTGGAGTTAGTGTTGTTAATTGGTGCTTATGCCCAGAGATACTATTGTAATGATAGCTATAAAAATCTAAGTGAGAGGGTGTTGCATTTTGAAGAGTTTTTACCGAGATATTTCGTATTACCCCATCCTTCACCTCGTAATAATATTTGGTTGAAAAAGAATCAATGGTTTCTAGAGCAGGCTATACCTGTACTCAAAGAAAAGGTCTACTTATTACTAAAGCAATAGAAATACTTAGAATAAATTGATTAACGAGGATTAAATCACTATCTTTGTGCCTCAATCTTCATAATGTTCTATTCAGAGCTATTGTAAGCCCTTCGAGATAAATACTCATGTTTCACTCAGGCATTTCGTTTGTTTTCAGCATTATTTCAGTTTGATTATTGTCTAATTTAAAAATAGTAAATGGCCAGATCCCAAGAGACTTTTAATAAAAAAGAGAGAGAAAAAAAGAAAAAGAAGAAACGACAAGAGAAATTACTTAAGAAGCAGGAAAGAAGAGATGACAACAACAAAGGAGTTGCATTTGAAGACATGTTAGCTTATGTTGATGAAAATGGACACTTAGTTGATACACCTGTTGACCCTTCTAAGAAAAAGAAAATTGACGCAAGTTCGATTGAAATTGGAGTTCCGAAAAGAGAAGAGGAAGAATACGATCCAATTTTTGAAGGGAAATTAGTATACTTTAAAGACGATAAAGGATACGGATTCATCAAAGATTTAAATTCTGAAGAAAAGTACTTTGTACACATCAATAACTTTATTGATGATATCCAAGAATTGGATAAAGTGAATTTTGAAATCGAGAAAGGACCACGTGGTTTTAATGCAGTTCGCGTTAAAAAGTGGAAGAAGAAAGAAGAGAAGCCAAAAGAAACACCAGAGGATAAGTCGAAAGAGACATCGTCTGATGAAGAAGAATAAAAGTAAAAGGGAGTTATTAAACTCCCTTTTTTTATACCTAATCTTTTCGCTTGTACCTTCTTATGATTAATCCTAAAGGACGGTCGTAATTGAAATAATTCTGTATCCAGTCTACTAAGGTGACAATCTTGTTTCTAAAGCCAACCAAAGAGAGTAGGTGAATGAGCATCCATACAAACCAAGCAAATGTTCCTTGGAAAGATATGGAGGGTAAATCAACTACTGCCTTTTTTCTACCTATGGTAGCCATAGACCCTTTGTCTTTATACTCGAATTTTTTCAACCCTTTTCCCTTTTGTAGGGCGATTAAATTTTTTGCCAATAAAGCACCTTGTTGCATAGAAACGGGAGCAAGCATGGGGAGTCCTCTTGGACTATCATCGTTGATGTTTGCAGAAACATCTCCAATGGCATAAATGTTATCATACCCCTGTACTTTGTTGTAGTCATCTACTTTAATACGGTTACCCGGAGCTACAATGTCTTTACTTAATCCATCGGGAATATTCCCTTTAACTCCGGCTGTCCAAATTACGGTTTCAGTTACAAAGTCATCTTTATCCTGAATTTGTAGGCGTGCACCGTCATAGTCTTCAACAAGAGTGTTTAATTCTACGACCACATCAAGTTTTTCAAGGTGTTTCTTAGCTGCTTTTGATGCGAGGGGTGACATTGCTCCTAATAAGCGATCTGAAGCTTCAAACAAGTGAATCTGCATCTGCGTGAAATCAATGTCAGGATAATCCTTGGGTAAAACCCATTTCTTCATTTCAGCCAAGGCTCCTGCCATTTCTATACCTGCAGGTCCACCACCAACGATAGCAACATTAATCAGTTCTTGTTGTTCAGTAATGGAACGAGTTAGCATGGCTTTTTCTAAGTTTTCCATGATAAAACTTCTGATGTCCAAGGCTTCAACTACTGATTTTAAGGAAAGTAATTTACCCTTTTTACTGTCGAAATTGAAGTAATTCGTAGATGATCCCGTGGCGATTACTAAGTAGTCGTAATGGATTAAACCAACACTTGTCTCAATTTTACTTTGATTGGTAAGGATGTTTTTGACTTCTGCCATCCTAAACTTAACATTGGAAATCTTCCTAAAAACGCGTCGTATGGGGTAGGCGATGCTGCCGGGTTCTAACCCACTGGTGGCGACTTGATAGAGAAGGGGTTGAAAGGTGTGGAAGTTGTTTTTGTCGATGAGCAATACATCAAACTCAGTGTTTTTTAGTGATTTTGCCAGTTGGATACCTCCGAATCCGCCGCCAATAATAACCACTCTTTTTCTAGCGTACATAATGTTACCTATGTGTTTAATACTAGCAATTAAAATTAAGCAGTTTTATATCATTCAACAAGGTTTTGGAGATTATTTCTTATCTTCAAAACCTCAATTGAAACAAGAGTGACGACGGGTTGCATATCTAATTGAAATACATGGAATTAAAGAAGATTTTTGAGAATAACCAGAATTGGGTACAAAGCAAATTAGATGTTGATGCTAATTATTTTGAGAATTTATCTAAAGGTCAGTCTCCAGAGGTGTTGTACATCGGTTGTTCCGATAGTCGTGTTACTGCAGAAGAATTAATGGGTGCTGCGCCCGGAGATGTTTTTGTACACCGTAACATAGCTAACATG
>NZ_JAWWCF010000090.1:0-11456 GCF_033720595.1 Lishizhenia sp.
AAAGCAAGTGCACTGCGCCTTTCTAATGGTGGTGTTATTCGTAGAAAGAACAACAAAAGTTATGTAGTTACTTGGCCAACCGGCGAACAAGTGATGATTGATTTTAGAAGATCTGGATCTTTTGATTTTATGAATATTAACGTTGAAGTACCTACGTGTAATGCTGGAGAATATACCGGACTTTTAGGTAATGCCAACGGAAGAAGAAATGACGACCTTGATTTGAGTTCAGGTAGATTAAACGATATAGGTTTCACTGCGAGTGATAGTGATGTGTTTGGAGGTTTAGGAAGAACTCAACGTGAAAAAGAAAGAGAATACTTAAGATATATAGCGCGTGATTATGCATCTGTTTATAGAGTAAATATGGTCACAAGTTTATTTGATTATGGATTGGGTCAAAACACAGCGACGTTTACAGATTTATTATTCCCGCGTCAACATAGATCGGTAAGTGATATTCCTCAGGGAAGAAGAAACAGAGCAAGAAGAAGATGTTTGGAACAAGGTATTGCTCCAGAAAACATGAACGCTTGTATATTCGATGTAGCTTTTGTGAACATAGATCCAGAGCCGCGCAGAAGAATTCCAAGGGCGACAGATGGAGTTGATTTTACACCAACGCCAAATTCAGGTAGAAGACCTTCTAGTACTTTAGGTCCGAACCAAACGCCATCATCAAATACAGGAAGAATTCCAGGAACTAATCCAAATGGGAATGTAGATGGAGAAGTGCAAGGTGGAACAACCTTAACGGGGGGCGAAGCAATCAAGGCACCGGTTAAGTTAGACTCTAGTTTTGGTGGAGATAAGCCACAAACTATAGTACGTCCAGAAAGTGAGGTGCCAACGAGAAATGAAAACCCTCAAAGCATCACCACAGAAAAGAAACCCACGAAGGTAGTTCCAGTTGTTAAACCTGTGGAGGAAACAGTTAAAAAGCCGGTTCCACAGCCAAAACCTGTTGTGAAGCCAGTGCCTCAACCAAAAGAGGTGCGTAAACCGGCAAGGAAAATTACTACACCTCCTAAAACTGCCCCAAAACCAACTCCGACCGTAATTGCGCCGAAGAAGCCAAGGGTAACTCCAAAGCCGAAACCAAGGCCAACAACGCCGAAAGTAGTGCCAAGACCAAAACCCACGCCAAGACCGGCACCTAAACCACGTGCTACACCAAAACCAAGACCGGTGGTGAAACCAGTACCGAAGGTAACCCCAAAAAGAACGCCTACTCCTAAACCAGTGGTTAGGCCGAGTAGGAGATAAGAATATAAAGTAGAAAAGAGTTGCTCAATTGTGGGCAACTCTTTTTTTGTTACATTCGTAACAACTGTACTATTACTCTTTATTATGTCTAAAAAAGCAACTGCGAAGAAGCCAAACCCAATCACGGCTATTCTTAAAAAAGCTACACTCTACTTTTATTTGTTAATCATTTGCGTAAGTTATTTTTCAACTTACCCAGAAACCTATGATGAAAAAATATTCTTAGGAGGTGATAATGCTGCTTATTATTTGTTGGGGAAGGCGATTGCTGACGGAGAAGGATACGTAAATGCGCATTTAGTAAATGGAACGGAGGCCAATCACTTTCCTCCTGGGTATAGTTATGTTATAGGGCAAGTACTTAAAATCACAGATGGAGATATACAAACCATTAAACATCTCAATGGATTCTTTTTCTTATGTGTGCTATTACTGATTTTCTTTATTGCCAGAAAACTTAGTCAGAATGATCATCTTGCCTTTGCTACTTCACTTTTCATCCTCTTCAATATGCATTATTTGATGTATTCAAGTATAGTTATGTCGGAGATGATTTTTGCCTTTTTCTCCCTGCTTACCATATTTGCTTTTCTAGCGCGAAAAGAGGAAGTTCAATTTTATAAATCACCGTGGTATTATTTGGCTATTATCTCGATGATTTTTGCCATTTATATAAGAACCCAAGGTGTAGTCTTTCTAGGTGTTTGGATACTCTGGGGAATCCTTAAAAAGAACTGGATGCCAATGATCATCGGAGTTTCTATTGTTGTTTTGGCTTTATTGCCGTGGCAAATGCGTTCTTCTCGCCTGGGAGGATCGGGCTACCAAAAACAATTAATGATGGTGAACCCTTACAACAAGAGTTTGGGTGAAGTTGACTTCTCTGGATTCTTAACACGTATGGGGAACAATGCCACACGTTATTTAGGAAAAGAAATTCCAAGTTCTATTACTCCAAGGTTTTATGTGAATTATAAAAAGGATGCCACAGGTGTGGTTCCTGGACCTACGGTAGGTGGATATTTACTAGGGAGCTTATACCTTGCTTTGATAATTTTTGGAGCGTGGCGCTTGAAAAAATGGCGTTGGTTTTTACTCTTTTATTTAGGGGGGAATCTGGCTGTATTCTTATGTTGGCCAGATGTATGGTTTGGTGTGCGCTTTATGTTCCCAGTTATTCCTTTGGTGAGTTTCTTGATATTTTATGGACTCTTTGAACTGGTAAATATACTCGTGCAAAAAAGGAGTAAAAATCAAAAACAACTGATTCCTGCAGCAGCGCTTCTTTTGTTGTTGTTGTGTACACTTCATATTGAGCCATATACGAAGTACAAAAATAAAGCGAACAACCCATACCCTTTGAATTGGAGAAACTACATGGATTTGTCTAAGTGGGCCAAAGAAGGATTGCCAGAGGGTAGTGTTGTGGCGTGTAGGAAACCACACTTGTTTGCGATTGAATCGGATAAAAAGGTTTCTTCTTTTAAGTATACTGCTGAACTAGATACGGTCTTAGCTGGGTTAATAGACAAAGGAGTTACACATGTAGTAGTGGAGTCTATTGGGTTTACAGCAACCTTTAAATATTTGTATCCCACTGTACAGAAATACAGAGATAAGTTTAGGATGATACACCGCGTAGATCCTGAGGAGATTTTACGACAAAAAAATCCGGAGGCTTTTAAAGGAAAGAACTCTACAGGTGCCTTTATTTTTGAGTTTAATCCAAACGTGGGATATTTTGGTGAGTTCGATGAGAACAACAAAAGATCTGGATTTGGAAAATTTGTAAGAACAGACGGAACTTTGTTTGAGGGAGAATGGAAGGATGGAATGTTACACGGTGAAGCCATGTTTGTAACTCCCCAGGGCGAAAAATACGAAGGTGAATTTGTGCAAGGTAAAAGGCAGGGAGAATTTAAATTTACAGATTCTACACAAACCGTTTACAATATGGTGTTCCAGCAAGATTCACTTATTTCTAAAACAAAACTTTAAAGCGGTTGAGCTTTTTGTCTTTCACTCTCAAAATACCAGCGATATAAAAGTTTTAAAATTTCCAAGCGTATAAATGGATGCTCAAATTCAAGGGCGTCCAGGTGTTTCATGTAACGGTCAAAGACACCTGAAATATGAATGTTCTCTGAGCTGGTGTAATACAAGTTTAAATCAGACTGTAATGCGTAATAGGGCGTTTGTGTTAAGCGAAGTGAGTCTATTCCGAATGATTCGCTTAAACAGCTTTGTAAATCTTGTGGATTTAACGTTAACAAGGGTGCTTTCGGAGAAATACGAATGGGATAGCTGTCAAAATAGACCTCGCTAGAGAGTTCCTGTAATAAGTTGTAATAAGAGGTATAACTCGCATCCTCAAGTAAATGATAAGTAATTAAGTCTTCTTCGAAAGCAAGTAATGTGTCTGCGGCATTAATACCATAGCCTTCGTAGTAGTTGTTCTGACATATTTCAACAAAGTCGTACACTTCTTCGTGTTCACTTTTACAACTCACTCCTAAGCCCAATATTACAGACAGTATCCAGTACTTCTTCATATTCATTTTTAAAACTTTTTCTTAAGAACGAAAAAGTCCTGGTAAAATTACCAGGACCCTTTCATAAATTTATATTTCATCCTTGGAGTGTTCAATAATTTAGAATCTCCAATTTCAAATTTCAAATCTATAAGTGAATTACTTCGTCGTAAGCAGCTGCAGCAGCTTCCATAACGGCTTCACTCATTGTTGGGTGAGGGTGAACTGTTTTGATCAATTCTTCACCTGTAACTTCTAATTTACGGATAGCAACGATTTCAGCAATCATTTCAGTAACGTTAGCACCGATCATGTGACCACCTAATAACTCACCGTATTTTGCGTCAAATACCAATTTAACGAATCCATCTTTTGCACCAGCAGCACTTGCTTTACCTGAAGCAGAGAATGGGAATTTACCAATCTTTAATTCGTAACCAGCATCTTTAGCTTGTTGTTCTGTCATACCAACAGATGCAACCTCTGGAGAACAGTACGTACATCCTGGGATGTTTCCGTAATCCAATGCTTCTGGGTGGTGACCTGCAATTTTCTCAACACAGATAATTCCTTCAGCAGATGCAACGTGTGCTAATGCTGGACCAGGAATAACGTCTCCGATTGCGTAGTAACCAGGCATGTTTGTTTGGTAGAAATCGTTTACTAAGATTCTTCCCTTATCTGTAACAATTCCTAAATCTTCTAATCCTATGTTTTGAATGTTTGCTTCGATACCAACTGCAGAAAGAACAACATCACACTCGATAGTTTCTTCTCCTTTTTTAGTTTTTACCAATACTTTACATCCATCACCTGAAGTATCAACAGACTCTACAGAAGATCCTGTTTTTACTTTGATACCTTGTTTCTTTAATGATTTCTCTAATTGCTTAGATACGTCTTTATCTTCAACAGGTACAATATTGTCTAAGTATTCTACAACCGTAACTTCTGTTCCGATAGCATTGTAGAAGTAAGCGAACTCAACTCCAATAGCTCCTGAACCAACAACTACTAATTTCTTAGGTTGTTTCTTCAAGGTCATTGCCTCACGGTATCCGATGATTTTTTCACCGTCTTGTTGCAAGTTTGGTAATTGTCTAGAACGTGCTCCAGTAGCGATGATTACACCTTTATCTGCCGTGTACACCTCTTTCTTACCGTCTTCTGCCGTAACTTCAACTTTTTTACCTGCTAATACTTTACCGTTTCCTTTAAGAACATCGATTTTGTTCTTCTTCATCAAAAACTGTATACCGTTACTCATACCATTGGCAACACCTCTAGATCTTTCGATCATTCCGTCGAAGTTTACGCTGCTGTCTTGTACGTTGATACCGTAATCACTCGCATGACTAATGTATTCGAATACGTTGGCACTTTTTAATAAAGCTTTGGTAGGAATACATCCCCAGTTTAAACAGATACCTCCAAGAGATTCACGTTCTACAACTGCTGTTTTTAATCCTAACTGAGAAGCACGGATGGCAGTAACATATCCACCAGGTCCACTTCCTACAACTATAATATCATAATTCATAACCGAATATTCTTAAATTATTTAACGTGTGCGAATTTAAGCAATAATTGGGAAAAGTGAAATGAAAGCAAGGGAAAAGGCTCGTATTAATCTCAGGTGAAAAAAGTGCTTGGAGAAACCCTATTGTTTTTCATAGAACCATGTATAGAAAGGAGTAAAGGGCTTAACATGACCTTAACAGGTTGTTAAAGTTCTTAATATGTTTACAATGAATTCATAATACCACGGTAAAAATTAGGGAAAGTGTCCCCTCTACTTTTGTGCTTGTTGCTAGCAACGAGAAATTAAGTTTTTGTTAGCGCGAGATAAAACCGAAATTATGAATGTAAAGAAATTAAGTGCCTTTGTTGTATTGCTAATTTTTGCTGTTACCTCCTGTAAACGCCAAGAAGTGTTTAATTACCATTATCACAATACAACTTCTTCTGACATAGAGATTGTAGAATATAGAGACAGTATTGGTCCTACTTACTATCATTTGCCTGCTCAAGAGGAGAGCATAGAAAGTTCAGGTACTTTAACGCGAGGTAATGCTGTGTTTAGAATGAACTACGTAGATTCTCTAAAGATGATTTTTAGTGGGGGTAAAACCTTGACTTTTTACAATGTAATTGATGCAGAAGTAGATGTTTTTGGTGAGCAATTACCTTCAACCCAAACTAATAAAGATGTGGATAATAAGGTGTATGGTTATGCGACTGATGGTTTGGGTAATATTTTAAAAGAGGAAAACTGGAAGTTAGAAACTACCTTCGGAGAAACAAGAACGTGCAATTATTATTTTGACATTAGTGATGTTTATTTGCAACATGCCAAATAATATCTGTTTTGGGCAAGGGGCAAACTGAAAAGCTTGTTGCCGCATAAAATTAGGAAGCTAGATCTACAAGAGCGACTTTAACGAAGCTCCTTGTAGGTGTTAAGCTTCCTTTTTTCGTGCAAAATAACTTGTAGGGGCGACCCGGTTTTTGGAGGCACGGAAAAAATGACGCCAATTAATATTGCTGCACTTCACCTTGTTTATGTACGTCTTTACTGAAAAATCTTTTCAGCTGCACTACGATAATAATGCTAACGATGACCAATAAGCTCCACGAACTTAGTTTACCGAAATCTACCATTTGCCAACCTTTGTGTTGGTAGGTGTATTGCCAAGCGCCAAGAAAAGTGGCGATGTTCTCTGCCAACCATAAGAAGAAACCAATGAGGAGAAAAGATAATAACAAAGGCATGCTACGTTGCCGACCATTGGTGGTAAAATGAACCTTGCTTTTTCTGAAAACGAGCAGCAGTAAAGCAACGATATACCACCTTAAATCTTGTATAAAAGCGTTGCTGAAAAAATTGAGGTAAATCGCCAGTCCTACCGGAATTGCGAACCTGTTCTTAGGCCAATTCGTAATTTTAAGGGAAAAATTGTCCCAAGCTCTACATACATAACTTCCTACACTAGAATACATAAATCCACTGTACAGAGGCACGCCCCAAACTTTAAAAAAGGCATCTTCAGGATAGCTCCAGGAACCTGCGTTTACTTTGTGGACTTCCATGATGAACCCCAAGAGGTGAAAGCCCATGATGACCAAGACTTCGCGCTTACTTTCTATGCCCGTAAGTAATAAGGCGACTTGGGCCAGAATGCAGGCGACAAAGAGAAAATCGTACCTGTGCATAAAATTTAACCCGAGCATGTTAGAGAGTGCCAAGACCAGAAAAATATACGCTGGGAAAATGCAACTCAAGGCATTTTTATAGGTGAAAACCGTGAGTTCGCTCAAGAATGCCTTTGTTTTAGAATGACCTTCTTGTAAATAAAATGTAGAGAGGATGTGTTGATGTAGTTTTTTCATGCCATAGAATTGAAACCTAAACTAGCAACTTCATGAAAGTATTGTTTGGAAAGTGTTAAGAAATCGAAATTAACAGTAGACGGACCGTAAGAATTACCTGTTTGGAAAATCACGTTGGAAATCTTAGGAAGCCTATAAAATTTCTATTTTTGAGCTTCAAACAAAAGTGAAGACAATGCATTATCATTTTTCTATTCCAGAAGCACAAACGCAATATATAAATATAGCTGTTGAAATGACCACAGCCGAAGCGCAAACAACTTTGCAATTTCCTACGTGGCGTCCGGGACGTTATGAATTAGGGTATTTTGCTAAAAACGTGCGCTACTTTAAAGTGACCGATGCAGAAGGAAAAGAAATTACGGCTACAAAAACAAGTCATAGCGTTTGGACGGTAGATACTGCAAGTACAGACAAGATTACTGTTAAATACCAATACTACGCTGCCGAGTTAAATGCAGGTTCTACTTTCTTAGACAAGACCCAATTATATGTAAACCCGGTAAACTGTTGTGTGTACAATCCTGCGTTGATGGAGGAGAAGTGTACAGTGACTTTTGAGGTTCCTGAAACATGGCAATTGGCGAGCTCTTTTGATAAGGATGGTGATGTTTACAGTGTAAAGGATGTGCACGAATTGATGGACACACCCTTTATTTGGTCGCCTAACTTGCAGATGCAGACTTATGAAATGGGAGAAACCTTGTTTTACGTTTGGTTTAATGGTGAGGTAAAACCACAATGGGATAAAATCATCAAAGATTTCAAAGCCTTTACAGAGAAACAAATTGAGAAGTTTACTGAATTTCCGGTGAAGGAATATCACTTTATCTTCCAAATTACACCCTATAAATTATACCATGGGGTAGAGCACCAAAAATCTACGGTAATTGCTTTAGGGCCATCTTACGCTGTGTTCGAAGAATTGTACACTGAATTCTTGGGAGTAAGCTCGCATGAGTTGTACCACACGTGGAATGTAAAAGCCATTCGTCCTATAGAGATGATGCCTTACGATTATACCAAAGAGAATTATTCACCTATGGGGTACTTGTGTGAAGGGGTAACCACCTACATGGGAGATTTGTTCTTGATGAAAAGTGGGGTGTTTGACATGGAGCAGTATTTTAAAGAAATGAAGGTACAGTTGCAACGTCATTTTGATAATCATGGAAGATTTAACCACTCTGTAGCAGAATCTAGTTTGGATACGTGGTTGGATGGATATGTACCAGGTGCGCCAGGTAGAAAGGTGTCTATCTATGTAGAAGGATGTTTGATGGCTTTTGTAACGGATGTAATGATACGCCGCCACACCGATAACAAACGCGGATTAGACGAGGTGATGCGTCAATTGTACTTTAATTACGGTGCCAAAGGTATAGGGGTGAGCGAAGCAGATTACAAGGCGATGATAGAAAATGTGGCCGGTGTAAGCTTTGACTGGTTGTTTGATGAATACTTGCATGGAACCAAAGGTTATGAAGCGATTTTATACGATTGTTTTGAGTACTTGGGAATAGAGATGTTGCATGAGCCTTCTAAAAAATACAGCGAAGGTCGTTTAGGGTTTAAAGTCTTGGAAAGCGCAACTTCTTGCGTGCTAAAAGCCATTTACCCAGGCGGACCAGCAGACATGGCCGGAGCGATGTTAGAAGACAACGTGGTTGCGGTAAACAACTGCAAAGTAAATGGTGATTTAGACAAGTGGTTAAACTACTTCGATGATGATATCAAAGTCTTGACCGTTGAAAGAAAAGGTCAGCTCGTAGAATTGACCATGCCAGAAGTTCAGCGTTATTTCTACTCAACTTACGATTTGAAATTAACAGAGAACCCCGATAAAAACCAGAGGTTTGCATTGGATGCGTGGAGCAAGTAAATTTGAAATTGGAGATTGGTCCTTCGGCTCCGCTCAGGAACCTGAATTGGAAATTGAGTTTTATTATAGAGAAAACCGGTGGTAATGCATCGGTTTTTTGATTCGAGGGTTCAAGGGTTTGAAATTCGTGCTATTTTTATCAGAAAAAACGTAATTGAAAAAGCCATACAATAGCGCACTTAAAGTCATTGTAAAGAAGTTAATTCTATATCTTTTAGTTCTAGCTTTTATTTCAATTTTGTTCAATAAACTTGATTTTATAAAAATCGACAGGTTTAGAATGATTTTGGCAACTTCATTCCTTTGTTCTGTTTTATTGAGCTACTCTATCTTCCGGTATTTTAAAAAAATGGAGGACAATCCATATACTCGAACAAAAGAAGTTCGTTCATGGTTAGATTTTCAAAAATTTATAATGCTATTTAGTTTTACCTTACTCTTCTCTTTAGAGATGGATGTTGTCATGAAATTTTCTGGTTCAACAGTATTTGTCAATGAATTTAGTGAACTTAAAGATGATAGACCAAAATATCTTTATTTGAAGGAGTGTGACATCAATAAAGTTGACAAGCATTCTTTTTTCATACGTAGGAATGGAAGGTCAAAGAGCTTAAAAGCTTATTTGTATTTGGTGTCCGAATTTTCATCACAAGATAAAATAGTTAAAATTTTTCAGTGGTCTTTATCTACAGATTTAAGTGATCAACAGGCACATGAGTCAACAGTGGAAATCGAGAAACAATTTGATGAAGAGACTGTGAAAAGACTAATGTCAAAAACGGAATATTATGAAAATATCATAGGAAGTAAGTATGATGACAGCTATAATCGATTTATTGATAACACACCGCTGAAATCTCTGTATGTGATAAGGAGTAGACCTTTTTCTTCAGAAGTTTATTTGAGGTTTTTTTATTTTATTCTTTGCCTCTTGTTTATCTATACCCTTTTCAATGTCTTGATTAGACAAAGGGTTCAATAGTATTGCATTTAACTTCTTATAAAAGAAATTAGATATTTCAAGTTAACAGAGAACCCCGATAAAAACCAGCGGTTTGCTTTGGATGCGTGGTCTAAATAATTCAAAATTTAAGGTTCAAAATTCATCTCTCGGCTCCGCTCGAGAACCTTTTGTTCAAAGATTTAATTAAAATATCATTGAGTTTTGCGCACTATGTTGTTAACACCACACCCTTCCATCTAAACATCTAAACATCTAACGGTCTAAACGTCTAAATGTCTTATAAATCTATTAATTTGGCGTTTAAAGGTAAGTTGATAAAGTAATAATATGACAACATCTCAAAATCAACTCTGGCAAAAATTGGAAGCATTTGAATTGGATGATATTGATTCATCGTTTACATTTTCGGATAGATTAGCTCGAGAAAATGGATGGTCGTTAGAGTATAGTTTAAGAGCCATTCAAGAATATAAGAAATTCATTTTTTTAATTTGCATCGGTAATCGAGCAATGTCTCCATCTGATGAAATAGATCAGGTTTGGCATTTACACCTATTGTATACGCATTCCTATTGGGTAGAAATGTGTAAGGAAACAATTCAAACACAGATTCATCATGGACCTACAAAAGGGATTGAAGAAAGAGGGACGCATAAAGATTTATATCAACAGACCTTATCTTTTTATTATGATGTTTTTGGAAAAGTACCCCCTGAAGACATTTGGCCAAAAAGTGAAATTCGATTTAAATCAATTAACTTTACTCGTGTAAATAAAGATCAGAACTGGATAATACCTAAATTTAAACTATTCAAAAAATGAGTGACCTTTCCAAGCTAAAGCCAGCTGAGACCCTTTTAATAATGAAGGGCGAAAATGCTGCCTTTAAAGACCTAATGAAATATACTTTAATGGACCTTATCCTTAAGCAGGTGCTAGAAATAAAAGAAACAGTGAGGAGAGTGAAAAGAGGGAGAAGGTTTAAGGATAAACGAATAAAGTATGTAGTTAAAGGAAATAATTTTGATAATTATTCACCGAATATTTTTGAAATAATTTATCTCTCAACTTATCAACACACACCTGAAATAAAAATTGTTTTAAGCAAACTAATTAAAGTGGCTTATAGCGCTGCCAAAACAGAAGAAGAGTATAGAAATTGCATACTGGAAACACACCCCTTCCCAAAATCATTTAAAAAAAGTTTTTTCCAAAAATATTTTGGTGGTGTCTCTATAACTGAAGAAGGAAAAGAACGAAAATCTATGATCGATATTCAACTTTCAGAGATTGACAATAAGTTTGATAGCTTACTTAAAGATAATCCGAAAGAGGCACTTTCTCTTTTACTAGAAATAGGTGGGAATATCTTCCTTTTAAAAAATATTGATTTTGAGTTACTCAGAAAAATTGATAAATCAAT
>NZ_JAWWCF010000091.1:0-11409 GCF_033720595.1 Lishizhenia sp.
AATGCAAGGCCTGCCCGTAATCACGCATATCCTTGAGTAAATCGCTTTTTAAATTGTAAATCTTTAGCAGTTCTTCTATATGCTTGTCTTTCCTAGAGCGCTGCATATTAAAATACATGAAGGCCGAATCTAAATATAGGTTTGCACGATTCAAATCTCCCTTCTTATGGTATATACGTGCATGCAAGATGGAGGAACGTGTTGCATTTAGCCAATTTTCTATTTCCTTTGCGCTACGCAATGCATCATTGGCAAACTCAAGTGCTTTCTGGTACTTTCCGAGGTTAATCAAACAATAAGCTAAATTATTTTGAACTACTGTTAACATGATTCTACCTTTTGTACTCGACGAGTATAGGTAAAACAATTTTGATTTTTCGAAAAATTCTTGGGCAAGTTTATAGTCTCCTTTTTCTAAATAGGTAAAACCTATATTGTTGTGAGAAAAGGCTACACCTTCGGGGTTGTTATGCGTCAATTCAAATTCAAGGTATTTTTGAAAATAGACTAAGGCGGTGTCGTAATCCCCTATTCTGAGGTATAGTTTACCAATTTGGTTATTGATATTGGCTGCTTTGCTAAACTTCTTCTGTTTTTCTAAATAGAGTTTCTGTGCTTTTCTATGTTCTATGGTCTCAGCAAAAGCTCCCATTTCCTTTAATGCTAAGGACAACCTAAGATGCACCCAAACCAATAGCTCGTAATCGTTTTTTAGCTGCTCTACAATACCCAAAGCCTCATAAGCAAAAGCCAAAGAGGCGTTAATATCATTCTCCTTAAACGTCTCTGTAGAAAGTAAAATCAGAAAACGGGCTTGATGTAAACTATCCTTGGCTGCAATAGACTCTTCCAATGCAAAATATAGATCATTTTTAACCCCTTCCTTGTTTTTTAAAAATTGAAAAATTTCGTCTAATACAAATTCTTTATCTTCTGTGTGCGACAAAGATTGCTTAAAAGTCTCCATATCCTCCTCTTGAGCAAAAAGGGTACATACAAAGCCTGTAAGAAACATGATAAAAGTTGAAATTCTAATCACGTACATGTAGTAGTATTTTGGAATGTAAGTTTGATTGCCAAAACTAAAAAGAAAAACACGAACCACAACCTAGCCGAGCATCATGTCCTACCGAAAGAAATTCCTCCAATAAATAACTTCACTTATTAGCCCACTAGATCATTAGCAAGTTTCAAATAATCCACGCCATCAAAGTTTCCTGAACTCATCATCAACAATGCAGCGTTCTTCATGTCCTCCATTTGAAGGGCATTGATTACAGCTTCGCTTGAGGTAAATACCTCTACATCGCCTCCGAAAGCATTCAAAACATCTTCTTTACTTATCGGTTCTAGTTTTTTATGGGCAACCACATCGTGGTTAAAATACACAATGGCTTTATCTGCAGCCGTCATCGCTCCCTTGTACTGAGGCAAAAACTCCTTCTTTAGCGAAGAAAACGTGTGTAATTCCATGCAGGCGATAACCTTTCTTTCTGCAAACTGCTCTTTTACCGCTTTCGTTGTCGCTTTTAATTTAGATGGTGAATGCGCAAAATCTTTAAACATTACAAAATTTTGATTTTCATAAACCTTCTCCAAACGTTTTCCTGCTCCTGTAAAATCGGACATTGCAGTTAAAAAAGCACTATTACTGATTCCCATTTCTTGTGCCAAATACATGGCACCCATTAGGTTTTGCAAGTTATGTGCCCCGAAAATTTGTAAGGGATAATCTTTCCCTTCAAAGTGTAAAATGCTCCCTCCTGCTACGGAAGTATAGCTTGGCGTAGCATAAGCTTGCGCTCTATAATTCAAACTTTTAGCCTCCCCTATTTTACGTACTTCTTCATCTTCTGAATTATACACCAACACACCATTTGGCATTATCTTTTGGGTAAAAATCTCAAATTGCTCTACGTAATTATCGAAGGTTGGAAACACATTAATATGATCCCAAGCAATTCCAGAAATCATTGCAACATGGGGTGCATAAAGGTGAAACTTAGGTCGTCTATCCAAGGGTGAACTTAGGTACTCATCTCCTTCTAAAACGATAGTATCTGCTTGGTCACTCAACTTCACCATACAATCATAGCCTTCAAGTTGCGCACCCACCATATAATCTACGTTTTTACCTAAGGATTTTACGGCATGTAACAACATAGAAGTCGTTGTCGTTTTTCCATGTGAACCACCAATAACCACTCTTTTTTTATCCTTACTCTTTTCGTAAATGTACTCTGGATAAGAAAAAATGGGCAAATTCATCTCCTTTGCTTTCAATAACTCTGGATTGTCAGCACGGGCATGCATTCCAACAATCACAGCATCTAATTGATCATGAATATTAGCTGTATCCCAACCTATTTTTACAGGTAAAATTCCTTCTTTATCCAACCTCGATTTTGAGGGTTCAAAGATTTCATCATCAGATCCAGTTACTTTATCTCCTTTACGCGAAAGCGCGATGGCTAAATTGTGCATAGCACTTCCTCCTATGGCTATAAAATGTACATTCATGTTCAAATTTTTTATGAAGATAGAAGAAATTAAAAATGCTTTTCACCTTTACAAAAGAAGTACTTCATAATTCACTGTTAAAAAGTGTTGTCTTTTTTTTACTTGGCCAATTTCCGTGACCACGGAACCGGGTCTTCCGTTCCTAGTGAAATTTCTGTTTGCCAAGTACCCTTATAGCTCTATAGTGCTTCCCTCTGCACAGCATCGGGCCAAGCTAAAGTCGCACTATACAACCTAAGCTTACTAAGCAAACAACGATTCCACTACCACTACTCCCCCTATTGGAATTATTTTATCTCACTGAAAATCATTACATTCAGTAAATAATTTTGAAAACATGAAAAAACGATCACTCATCTTATTCCTTGCCGTTGCTTTTGGTATTAGCGCTTATCAATCGAACAACTCCTTTACTCCTTCACCTGGTATTTACGGAGGAAATGGATATACGGCACCTCAAATTACCTTACAAAAAGACGGTACATTTTTATACAAGGATTTAACAAATCCCAAAAAAGAAATTGAAACCAAGGGTAATTACGAAGTAAAAGAAAACAAATTGATTTTAAGTGCTTACACAAGCACAAATAAAATTCAAAATGAATGGAAAATTGTGAACAAAGGACAATGCTTGAAAGCCAAAAAAAACTTCGCTTTCTATACACTTTGCACAGCGTGTAACTAATTTGGCTACAACGAATTGCTAAAAAGCTGACCGAGGTAACTTGGTCAGCTTTTTTTATACAAAAAAGGGAGGAAACCTTTCAGCTCCCTCCCCTTGGTTAACTATATAAACACAGGATTATTGAACCACAACTCTAAATGTTTTTGTAGAAGTTGCGTTATAAACCTTAACGAAATACATACCTGTTTCCACTCCTGAAAGGTTCACTTTCGCTACACTGTTTTGTGCAATTGAATTCGCCCCATTTACCACTGTTTGTCCATTTACGTTGTAAACAGTAAACTCAAGTGTACCATTGCTTGCACTGTTTGCAATGTTCAATACACCTGTTGTTGGGTTCGGGTAAACTTCAACACCTTCAAATACTGTTTCATCCGTACTTAAGGCATCACAATTTCCATCTACCGTAATCAAAACTGTAGAAGTATCCTCTGGACAAACTCCATTACCTGTAATGTAATCGAAGTTAAACTGACCTGGAACAGTTCCAGCGTTATATCCATTACCCTGAATCATTACATTAGTAGGATCGTACCACGTACCTCCTAAATCAATATTTCCAGATAATCCATCGAACAAGCTAAACTCTTGGTTTTTACAAACCACCAAGTTTCCACTAATACCAGCCTGAGATGGTCCATAAATTTTCACTTGTTGAAGCACGCTGTCAGATGCACATCCATCAACTACCTCGTATTCAAAATTAAAGGTTTGGAAAGCCAAGGTTTGTGTTGGGAAGGTAGACCCTGCAAAGTTTAAGGTTGGTGTTTCCTCGTACCATGTTCCTCCAACTACATCATATCCATTTATTCCATCAAACAATTCAACTGTATCTCCAGAACAAACTTCAATTAAACCTAAAGTTGAACCAGCTTCTGGACTAATAGAACGTAAAGAAATTGAGAACATACCTGTATTTGAAGCAGATTCTGAATCGTGTACTAAGTAGTACGTTTGTCCGGCTGTTAAACCACAAATACTAAAGTAAGGTGCTCCTGATGAACCATCCAATGCATCATCATTAGCTGCTACCAAATTATAAGAAGAGAATCCATTACAGTTCGTTACTTCATATACTGCAATTTGTCCACTAAATCCTTGGTCTTTTCCTGAAATGAAAACGTTACCTGAAGTTGGTGCTGTAAAGGTATACCACGTCGTAGCATCAAATCCTCCAGCTCCCCAACCCGTAGTTGATTGGTAGTTTGTTACTGCTGGTTCTGCATTTCCTTCATTGGCTTGAACGGTTGCACCAATATTATTAAAGTAGTATACTTCTCCATCTACCGGAATTTCTTCTGCTAAACAAGAAGAATCATTGGTCAATGGCATCACTACAGTAATCGGTCCTACATAGTAAGAAGTATCTGTACCACACTCAGCTTGAATATACACATCGTAAACTCCAGATCCCATCAATGCTGCATCGGTAACTGTGTCCGTAAAGTTATTGTCTACAGACACTGTTGTACCTGTGTATAAATCGAATCCGTGAACTCCGTAGTGAACATTGAACCCTGTAGAAGGATAAGTTCCATTTCCTGAACTCTCCACCCAATTCCACATTAAGTCAATAGAATCTTCCATCGTACTTGATGTCATAGGAATTGGATTAGAACAGTTAGGCAAAGTAGAAACTTGACCTAATAATCCATTATCACTTTGAAGTGTACCAGAAATACAATCAGCAAAAATGTAAATGTCGTAAGTAGTAACATCATCTAAACCGAAGATGTTTGCAGAGTTTGTTGTACTGGTTAATGTTCCTAATCCTCCTGTTGCAGGATCGAACCCTTCTGGTCCATATACAATAGTCCAATCACTCTCATTTGCCATACCTGCATTCCAAGAAATAGCAGCAGAAGAAGCTGTTACTCCTGTTACAGAGAACGACTGTGGCTGCGGACAATCTGTGTAGTATAAATTCACACAAGTATTATTCTGTAAATATGTAGCATCATCATAAGATACAACTACGGGGTTAGTGTTACCGTTAGCTCCTATTGATGCAGAAGCACCAAAATCATATTGTGCTTGAGAACCACCAAATTCAACATCTTCGTAAACAAAGAAAATCTCACCTGTAGCTTCTTCAATTTGGATTTGGAAAGTAACGTTTTGTCCTAGCACTCCACTAAAGTGTGGTCTATCCTCCCATTGTACAATAAAAGTTCTGTTTGGTGCAGCACCTACAGTTTCATAATATACAGAACCTGTTTCACTGTCTAAGTCATCCCAAAATGGGTAAACTCCAGTATTGGCAGAACCTATCGTACCTCCAGTTCCAACAAACCCTGATTGTGTTCCGAAGATAACTCCACCATTATTTCCTATCGTTAAATCATTTACCGTCTGCCCCTGGTAGAACAAAGTAAAAGGCAAAGCTAATCCCAACTCTCCATCATCGGCTAAGTTATTAGATGTTCCTGTTCCAGAAATATCCGTAAAACCTAAAGATGAACAAGCTGGCCTGTGATCCATGTATAGTCCTTGACCAAAAGTATTAATACTAGCAACGTTCGAATAACCACTTGTATCTCCAGCAGAACAGATATTTCTTACGTAAACATCATATTCTGTATCCGTTGATAAACCTGTAATTTCGAAGGGTAAAGTGGTAAAGATTCCCGTTGTACCTGCTCCTGTACCCGGAACAAACCCAACTGGTCCGTACTCATAATGGAAGTTTGTAGCGCCAGAATTCGAATCGAAATCTAATGTTGACGTTGTTGTTCCACTCATTACTGGTGTTAAGTTAGAAGGAGCTGGACAACTTACTTGTTCAATAATTGACCAATTCTCAATATACACATAGTAATCTCCATTCGCCCAGTTTGCCTCTAAACCGTAACGTACGTTTGAACCATTAGGTACTTCAACTGGTGTAGTAAAGGTTGAAACCGTAACACAGTTAGTTGAGGGTTGGTGGTTAGAAGCATCTATTATTGTGTCCGTAACCCATGTTTGACCACCGTCTATAGAGTGCTTTAATTCTAAAGTACCAAAGTTAGCTGCCGTTGCACCTCCTCCAGACCAGTTAATAATTTTGTAATCGAAAGAAATATCGATTTGTCCACCAGTTGCAGGTTCATCATTGGTAATGATATCTCCATAATTCTGGAAAGTGGAATAAAGGTTAACCCTAATGGCATCCGAGCTACATGTATTGGTTGTAGTAGCAAAAAAACCAGAAGAGCTATAATTCCCAGGTATTCCAGATGAAAAATCTTCATCTAAAAAAACCTGGGACATTGCTGTTCCTGCACCAAGACAAAGCGAAGTGGTAAGGAATAAGTGTGAAAGTTTTCTCATGTTTATTTTGATTTATTTTCGAATCCAAAAATACCCACGGGGCACACCACATCCTAGAAAAGCAAGGGATATCTGTGAAATTTTACCGGACAAATACGGGACAAATGTTAAATTTCAAACATTGTATTTAGAATAATTTCAACTCAGAAACAATTAAAACGGAGAGGTTAACTTTAACATTAACTTAAAAATAAATGAACACAACGATCTACGAATACTCTCTTTCTAAAATTTAAGTCCTGGTCTAAAAATTTTAATTTCTTAAACCAAAATGGACATTTACTTTCAAAAAGTCTTCCTAACTATGCACCCATTTTACATTCAAGCATGAAGGATACCTTTAAAATATATCTCTTAACTTTTATATGTTTTGTGGCTGGAACCTCAGAATTTGTAATCGTGGGTGTTCTGGATAAAATAGCAGAGGATATAGGTATATCTGTTTCCATGGCCGGTCAGCTTATAACTGTATTCGCTATCACCGCTGCATTAGGTACTCCAATAGCGATTTACCGTATGCGTAAAATGAATCAAAAAAGCGTATTGGTATTTGCTCTGTTAACCTTTACGCTTGGCTCCTTATTAATGACGGTAAGTAAAAACTTTAATATTTTGCTTATGGCTCGGGTTGTCATGGCAATAGGAATGGGTGTTTTTAACGTACTCTGTTTTATTGTTGCTTCTGAATTGGCTCCAGAACATAAAAAAGCAAGTGCCGTTGCAACTGTAACTGTGGGTTACAATGCTGCTTTAATCGTAGGTCTTCCCATAGGTAGAATTATAACCCAATATTACGGTTGGCAAAGTATATTTATAGGTACCAGTGTTCTTGCTCTCATCTTCATTGCAATATTAGCCAAGAGTCTACCTTCTTTCCCTGCTACACAAACACTTCCCTTAAAAGATCAGGTACGTGTATTTAAACGTCCGATAATTGTCCTGAGTTTGGCCATGTCATTTTTCTGGATTCTAGGTTATTCTTCGCTTTACTCCTACATCACTCCTTTCTTAAAAACGGTTTCTACCCTAGATGAGAGCATGTTTAGCATGGCTTTCTTAGCATTTGGTATCTCAACGTTGATTGGCAATAAGTCAGGAGGCTACTTTGGTGATCAATTTGGAACGCCTAATACGATAGTCGTAAGTATGTTTGCACATGTTATCGTACTTGCGCTACTTTCTTTGTGTATCGGTATTCATCCGTATTTAACCATAGGACTGTTAATGATATGGGCCATGGTTGCTTGGTTACCCGGTCCTCTGTTTCGTTACAGTATTATGAACATATCTCACGAGGCAAAAAGTGTCATATTAAGTATCTACAACTCTATCATTCAAATGGGATTTGCCGTAGGAGCTGCTTTGGGAGGATTAGAAATAGATACAATTGGTACCCACTATTTGTCTTGGACAGCAGTGGGACTTGTTGGCATATCCTTTTTATTAACCGTAAGATATAGGAAACTTAGAAAAAAGATGATGAATTAACCGCTGTTTTTTTCACCACTTGTTAAATCAACCACAAAAACCATTACTATTAATCAATCTATAGAAATACCTAACGGAATACGTTTTTTTCTAATAAAATAGTAATTCATTTATTTCTTGTCATCAACTAAAATCTTTTTGAAAGAACACACATTCAATATCCCTACCACAACAGTATCTCCCATCCAAAACAAGAAAACTCCAACTAAAAAAAACATTTAAGAAACCTTTAAAAAAGGGGCATTTAACCCTTTCTTTTTTTTTGATACGGGGGTGAAAAGGGCTATCTTTAAGACTATTATTTAGCACACTTTTCAAATCGTGATTATCTACCGCTACAGGCATTTTTTCACCAGGATAGTTGTGTCAAATTTAACTTACTTTTTTACAACATCTTTTGCCATGAAGTACTCATTATTTACTTGAATTAGTTGGTCATTGCAATACCTCTGTCAGAGAAAATCAAATTCTTTAGACCAAGCTCTAGTAATTTCTATACGAGAAATTACTTCATCTAATCTATTTGATAAACAATTGTTATAGGAGAACAAAAATTATAAAAGTTATTCGCTTGGATATGTACATTAATCAAAAACAAAAACAATTATGACCCTATCCCAAATCTTATTAATGGAGGTGATTTTACACGTCCCTCCGTAAGTATTTTGAACACTTTAAAACATAATAGTCATGAAACTTATTCGAATTTTTTTATTTGTATCCCTGATATTGGGAACAAATTCAATTGCGCAAGATTTATCTATAGACAACAGTTTTGGCCTACATGGTAACAATGCTATAGACATTAACCCTAACATAGAAACAACAGCAAATTCGCTCCTTCAACAGGATGGTAAACTTGTAGTTGTATGTAAATCCATCGATTCAACCTACCTCGTCCGTTTCAATGCCAACGGAGCACTTGATAACTCTTTTGCACAAAATGGTGTACTTAACTTAAATATTTCCCCTGTACTTGTTTTTGATCCACACTTGACAAAACCAAGTGTTTCAGTTGGACTTATACAGCAAAGGGATGGTAAACTTGTTGTAAGTGCTAGAAATAGAGTTATGCGTTTATTAGAAGACGGTAGTTTGGACCCACTTTTCGGTTCAAATGGTATAACAGTAATTCAAAACACTGATGGTTATGAATTCCCTTATTTCAATGCTATTGTCGAAAACAAACAGAATAAACTGCTTGTTATAGGTACACAATCTAAAAATTTCAATTTCATAAATTGGTGTGGAGCTGGGATTGTAGCTCCGAATACCCCCACCTTCCTTTTCGTTGCTCTATTAACACCAGATGGTAATCTCGACCCATCCTTTGGAGTTGAAGGAGTATCTCACCCCTATCCTGCTCCTCCGAGTAGTCTTATTGCAGATTATAAGGTACAAGCAGATGGAAAAGTTGTTTTACTCACCAATTATCCAAACAGTGAAGGAACCGACGATTTTGGATGGCAACAGCTATACAGATTCAACGGAGACGGAAGTATAGATAACTCCTTTCAATCATACGATCCCAATACAATAGACCATACGCAACAAGGATACTCTATAGACATAACCTTGGATGGAAAAATTATTTGTGCCGGTAGAACTACTTTAAATAGACACTATACTATTACAAGGTACAATGCAGATGGTAGTATGGATAACGCTATCAACACTTATTACATTTCAAAATCCTTATTAAAATCTCAAGATATTCCGAGTGCAATTTCTATTAAGAATTTAGCGACAAACGACTTTATAGTAACAGCAGTTGATAAAGAGTCTGATGTAGCTTTTGAACAGTATAGAGACACAGCGGTAATCATACATTTTGATGAGAACTTCAATCTTAAACATATGTGTGAAATTGGGACGTATAGAAGTGGAAAAGGTACACCTTCGAACTTACAAGTTCAAGATGATGGTAAAATTTTAATTTCTGGAATTCAGCGTCCTCTTCAACAAAAACAAGTATATGTTGCAAGATTCAATGCTTTTGAGCCCCAAGTTACCCAAGTTAATATATCGAGTTGTCATCCCATTTCAATAGGTAAACAAACTTTTAGTAAACCAGGAATTCACTACGTTACATTAACCAATCAAAAAGGATGTGATAGTCTGGTTGTTATCAACTTAGACATTAGTCCTATAGAAAGTGAAATAATGCAAAGTGGTAATTTGCTCACAGCTCTACCTGCAGGATATAGCTATCAGTGGATCGATTGTAATACATCAACTCCAATATTGGGTGCAAACTCACAATTCTTCAGACCAGACACACATGGATCTTATGCCGTAATTGTTTCTTCTGACAATTGTTCTCAACCTTCTAGATGTATTGCCCATTTCCCTATGGATGTTTATCTTGAATATGTGATTGAAACACCTCGTGTTTCTCCAAATCCTTCAAATGGTCAAATACAATTAGCAATAGACCCTGCATCCAAAACAGCAAAATTGGAAATTATCAATACCATTGGTCAGGTAGTCTATGAAGCTCAAGTTGAAAACCAACGAGAGATCCCATTAAATTTAAATATTCCAGGCGGTGTATACATGATAAACATTTACCACGATAACGGAACATTTGAAAGTCAAAAAATATACATCAACCAATGATGCGCACATTCTCAACTACGCATTAAACATAAGTGTACAATAGTTTTAGCAAATTACACAAAACCTAAAACAAACAGAAGGCTGTCCCGATATGAGGCAGCCTTTCTGTGTTGTGTATAAAAATTGGTTTGTTTAAATATGGAGAGGGGTTACTTCCCTATACAGAAATTTGCAAAAATGTTCCCTAGTAAATCATCGGTAGAAATCTCTCCGGTGATTTGTCCAAGGTGGTAAAGGGCTTGGCGGATGTCCATGGCTACAAAGTCGCCAGTGATACCTGTTTCCAATCCTTCTTTGGCTTTTTCTAAATCTGAAGAAGCTTTGATCAAATTGTCGTAATGACGAGCATTGGTAACGATGGTAGAATGTTCTTCGAAAGAATCACCAATGGAAATATCATAAATGGCTTTTTTCACCTTTTCCAAATCGTTTTCATCTTTACCATAGATGAAATGCAATTCTACCCCTTCCCTTTTTACTATATTTTGAAGAATGTGTTCACGCGTTGCGTCGTCTATTTTATCATTTTTAGTAGCTACCACCAACAAATGTTTGGCAGCGGGTAACAAGGCAATGTCTTTGTTTACTTCTTCAACGGGTGTGTTTAAAGCATCAAACAAATACACAACAGTGTTGGATGATTCTATTTTCTGATGCGTACGTTCTATTCCTATTCTTTCTATTTCATCAGAGGCCTCGCGAATTCCCGCCGTATCAATTAAGCGGAAACTAACACCTTCTATATTGATCATTTCCTCTATGGTATCTCTTGTAGTACCTGGAAT
>NZ_JAWWCF010000092.1:0-11395 GCF_033720595.1 Lishizhenia sp.
AATTACTGATGAAAATAGCATCTACATCGTAGTTTGTTCTCAGTTTATTGTATAACGGTACTGATCTGCTTTCGTCCCATTGATCATCCCCTAAATGGAGGATTATTTCGGGTTCATCTTCATTTCTTGAATTGTTGTACTGCTTAATGGCAAGTTCCATAGCCTTCCCTGGTGCTATCCCTAGATTGGTAGCTCTAACGGTTTGAGGGCCAATGAATCCAACATGAATATGTTCAATGTTTTGATTCGTACAGGAAATCAATAGCGTAAGAAGTAAGAAAAAAGTTGTTAATCTCATAAAGCTAAAAACAAATACTTGATGTAATCATAGTTTAGCTGTTGATAAGGTTGAATTGTTAAATATAGAGTAAAAAAAATAAGATACCCAAGAAATCTGTTGAATCGACAAAATTTTCAGACGAACGTCGTAAAACAAAAAAAGAGAGTTTAATAAACTCTCTTTTTAATGAATTAACAAGTCTTATATTATGCTTGTTTAACAAATTGTGCTTCAATTTGTAATTTTATTTTGTCGGATACAACTACATTCCCAGCTTCTGTTACTGCATTCCAAGAAAGTCCGAATTCTTTTCTGTTAATCGCTCCTGTAATTTCGAAACCTGCTTTCGTCTGACCGTATGGATCTACAGCTGTACCATTGTGCTCAATGTTCAAAGTAATTTCTTTGGTAACATCTTTTATCGTTAAATCACCTACTAATTTTTCTCCATCGAATGATTTAGAAGTAAAGGTCATTTTTGGGTATTGTTCTGCGTCAAAAAAGTCGGCAGATTTCAAGTGAGCATCACGATCTTCGTTTTTTGTGTGAATAGAATTGATGTCTATTTCCGCTGTTAATTCCATGTCAGAGAAGTTTTCTTCATTGGCGCTTACTGAACCAGTGAACGAAGAAAAATGTCCCGTAACTGTTGAAATCATCATGTGTTTCACTTTAAAAATTACGTCTGTGTGCGTTGGGTCAACAGCCCAAACTGTTTTAGTCATTGTTTCCATCTTGTCTTTGTTTTTTAATTTAATTCGGGCACTTCCATTACCAGTACCTTACTTTGTTTATTCGTTTTTATTTTAAATTCTTCTATATCTTTTATTCCAAGTCCATCTCTTTTACTCAGTGTGATATCATCGTTTATAAGAATTTCACCTTCCAGTAAAAAGAGGTAAACTCCATTCGTCTTATCTTTTAGGGTGTAGGTAGAGGTCTTATTTTCTTCAAAACTTCCAATGTGAAACCACGCATTTTGATGTATCCAAACTCCTTGATCTTCCGGAGAAGGGGAGAGTATTTGACTGAAAGTATTTTCCTCAATCAAATCTGATATGTTTACTTGATCATACCTTGGTTCAACGTTGCGCTTGTTAGGAATTACCCAAATTTGTAAGAAAGAGCATTCCTCATCTTTACTTTGATTGTATTCACTGTGCATTACGCCTGTACCTGCACTCATCACTTGGATATCACCTTCCTTAATGATGGCTGTGTTTCCCATGCTATCCTGGTGTTCCAAATTTCCTTTTAAGGGAATAGAAACAATTTCCATATTGTCGTGCGGGTGTTTGGGAAAACCAGTTCCTTTAGCAATTAAATCGTCATTGAGTACGCGAAGAACTCCGAAATTCATGCGTTCAGGATTATAGTAATTGGCAAAACTAAAGGTGTGCCTAGATAATAACCATCCATGATTGGCCAAGCCTCTTGTTTCCGCTTTGTGCAAAATTGTATTCATTTTTTTTTCCTCCTTTGCAGGGATGTGGTTAAAGCCTTCAATTTTTAAGGAAGTTTCAGCCTCAGAACTGTCTTTCGCCAAACTTTTAGAAGACCCTTGTACAGCACCTAATAATCCTATACCAAAAACTCCTTTTAAAAACTTATCTCTTTTCATTGTTTCCCTTTGTTGGGACAAATTTACAAATAGTATTTACCCGGGTAACTATTTAAAAGCGACATAAACTTATAAAAATCCGATATCTGTAAGATTTGGAGTGAAAAAAAGGTGGGAAATGTGCAATGCTGGAGTAGGAGTAGACTTATTTTGCCTTTACAGGAAACTCCTTTTTAGTTACGAATTCACCATCATGTGTAATGGTCAATGTTGCTTTACCTTCTTTAAGTGCTGTTATAGAAAGAATGGAGTCATTCATCCAAGTAACTTCCAAGTTTTCGGTTTCAAAACTCAGGTTCTTTGGAATAACATTATCCGCGTGCAGCTCAAAGTGATTAGCAACACCACGTGTTAAGAAACGTTGTGCATCTCTGTTAAGAATGAAATTGAAACTTGCATCGTTCTGAAATTCTGAGGCATTCGTGAAATTAGCAATACCACTTTTATAAATGCACAAGAATTTTCGTTTAAAAAGTATTTTCCCGGTGTTCTTATGTTCAACCACAAAAAGAACAGAGTCTTCAAGTTTTGGTTTGTGTGTAAAACTACCCCCATATGGGTTGATTATTTTGCCATCTACTTTTACACCCAATTGATAGGCTGGTATACTATCATGAAAAACCTGTAATCTATTTTCCATATACTTGATAAGGAAGTTAGAATTTACTTTGGTCAATTCAACTTTGGGTAAGTTGAAGTAAGAAGTACTTGCTGAACTTAAAAAAAGTCCAGAAATCCCTGCCCAAAGTAGTACTGTTTTCATGCGTCGTTAATTTGTTGCGAAAGTAATTGTAATCGACTAATAATACAAATTAAGGACTGCTTAAGCGATAGGTGGAACGTATGTATTCAGAGGGAGATTGGCCCGTATGCTTTTTAAAAAAACGACTAAAATACGCTTGTTCTTTAAAGCCTAATTCAAAGGAGATATCATGGACGTTTTTGTCTACTAGGACCAATCTTCTTTTAGCCTCTAATATGATGATATTTGCTATAAACTGATTGAGCGTTACACCTATACGTTCTTTAAGGATTTCATTTAATCTTTTAGGAGTGATTCCTAATTCTTTAGCGTAAAAAGTAGTCTGTCTATTTTTCGTATAGTTTTCTTCTACCAGATCAATGAGCTTTTCTAAGCGTCTCGAACGTTTATACCTCGCTTCTTCTATAGGTCTAAGCAGGTATATTTTATTTAACAAACCCACCAATAAAGAAACCAGGATGGGCTGGTAGTTTGAACCTGATATTTCTAATTGAAAAAGCCTAAGAAAGGAGTCGAGCATTTCAATGTCCTCCTCTTGAGCTTGAATGGGGATATTAACGAAAGGAGAAAATAAAGCTCTCAGCGTACTAAATTCACCCATTCTAAAAAACTCATTCTTGAAACAAAGTGATAAGCCCTTGGCTGTTCCGTTGAGCTCAACATATTGATTTTTTCCTATCAACAGAAACTGATAATTAAGTTCTCGAAACTCATCGCTATCTACGCGAATTGCACTTCCTTCATCCATAGAATTGATCCATAAAATTTCGGAACAGTCATGTCTATCATAATGCTGAGTACGTTGTGCATAACATGCATTGATATCCTTTAGTTCTACTAAGTTATGGAGCATAAGGTTCTGAATTGTATAAATTATAACTTTTGAGATGAAATTTTCAAATGGTTCTAAAACATCTGTTTTTAGTTGCGAATGAAAGAATGTCAACTAAATGATACTTTTATTAAATGTTCAAATAGTATAAATAATTGAAGCTAAAGTATAAAATAAAACCTGGTCACTCAATGTAATTTTGCATAAAAATTTTGCTCAATAAACTAAGAAATATGATTCGTATTCTAACTATTGCCGGAGCTCTGGCTTTTTTGATGAGTGCTTGTGGAGAAAAAGCGCAAGAGAAAGGCGGGGGAGGACCAATAGCTGTTCCCGTGCAAAGTCTGACTTTACAACATACAAGATTACATCAAAGCTATCCAGTGAGTATTGAAGGGAAGGAAATTGTTGAGATAAGACCTAGAATTCAAGGATACCTTGAAGATATTTACGTAGATGAAGGGCAGCGCGTTAAAAAAGGACAACTTCTTTTTAAAGTTAATGCCGACAATTTTGAACAACAGGTTCTTTCAGCAAAGGCGAAGGTTAAGGTGGCAGAGGCTGCTGTTCAATCTGCAAATAATGAGGTGCTTCGTTTAAAACCTTTGGTAGAGAAAGGAGTTGTAGGAGAGTTTGAGTTGACGCAAGCTGAATACTCCGTGGCTTCAGCCGAAGCGGCTTTGGTGGAAGCTCAAGCCAATGTTAAAAACATGCAAACCAATATAGACTATAGTAGAATTACCGCACCAAGTGATGGTGTTATTGGAACAATAGCCTACAGAAAAGGGAGTTTGGTGAGTCCAACAAGTACCCATCCAATTACCATTTTGGCCAATAATTCTGAGGTTAGAGCTTATTTTTCTGTCAATGAAAAAGCTTATCTCGACTATTCTAGTGATTTCAAAGTTGATAGTTCAAAACATGTAGAGTTAATATTAGCGAATGGAAAGGCTTACCCTAATACCGGCACCTTAGACGCTGTAAGTGGAATTATTGATAAATCCACGGGGTCGATAGTCATGCGTGCTACTTTCCCAAATCCTGATTTATTGCTGAAAAGTGGTGGTAGTGGTACCATTAATATTGAGGAGCTTAGAGAGAATGTCATATTAATTCCGCAAGCTGCAACCTTCGAGGTGCAAAACAAGCGATTTGTTTATGTGGTTCAAAATGACAATAAAGTGCAAACCCAATTAATAAAAGTAACGCCTACAGATGATGGTCAGCAATTCGTAGTAGAAGAAGGACTGAAAGAAGGAGATGAAATTGTTGTGAGTGGTATTAACGGTTTAAAAGCCGGAATGGAAATTAATCCAGAAAAAGCAGATTAAAGATGTTTCAAAAGTTTATACAAAGACCCGTATTATCTACGGTGATATCAATATTGATCGTAATTCTAGGAATATTGGGCTTAATGGATTTACCCGTTTCTCAATATCCAGAAATTGCTCCGCCTACTGTTCAAGTAACAGCAAGCTATCCGGGTGCCAGTGCAGATGTAGTATTGAATTCAGTAGTGGTTCCTTTAGAAGAGCAAATCAATGGGGTGGAGAACATGACCTACATGACTTCCTCTGCCACCAATAATGGTACGGCAACCATAAAAATTTACTTTGAACAAGGTACAGATCCAGATTTGGCAGCGGTAAACGTGCAAAACCGCGTATCGAGAGCTACCAGTTTATTGCCACAAGAAGTTACCCAATCTGGAGTAACGACCAGTAAGCAGCAAAGTGATAATATATTGATTTTTGCATTGTATAGTGAAAGTGAAGATTTTGACGAAGTTTTTGTTCAAAACTATGCAGAAATCAATTTAATACCCGCTATTAAAAGGGTGAACGGAGTAGGTAGTGCCCGAGCTTTTGGTGAGCAAAATTACTCCATGAGAATTTGGTTGAAGCCGGACAAAATGAAAGCTTATGGTCTGGTACCCGACGATGTATTTAAAGCCCTGTCTGAACAGAATGTTGAAGCGGCTCCTGGGCAATTTGGTCAGAATGGAGATCAATCTTTTCAATATGTCATTCGCTATACGGGGAAACTCAAGACGGAAAAACAGTTTGATGATATCGTTTTAAAATATGACGATAAGGGTCAAATCTTGCTGTTAAAAGATGTAGCCCGCGTTGAGTTAGGTTCTCAGAATTATACTAGAACTTTCCGTTTCAATGGACACTTGGCAGCAGGTATTGCAGTGGCCCAAACAGCCGGCTCAAACGCACAAGAGGTGATCGATAATTGTTTGGAGGTATTGGATGAAGCTTCAGCTTATTTTCCGGAGGGAATAAAATATGCAGAGTTGGTAAATGCGAACGATTTCTTAGATGAATCAATTTCTAAGGTAATCTCAACCTTATTAGAAGCCTTCGTTTTAGTATTTATTGTTGTTTTCCTTTTCTTACAAGATTTTAGATCTACCCTAATACCAGCAATTGCCGTTCCGGTAGCCATCATTGGTACTTTCTTTTTCCTAAACCTTTTTGGTTTTAGTTTGAATTTACTTACGCTATTTGCTTTGGTTTTGGCTATTGGTATTGTTGTGGATGATGCCATCGTTGTGGTGGAGGCCGTGCACGCTAAAATGGAAGAGACGCACCAGGGGGCGAAAGAGGCTACGCTCAATGCAATGGATGAGATTTCAGGGGCGATTATTTCGATTACCTTAGTGATGGCGGCGGTTTTCGTACCGGTGACTTTCATTTCTGGTTCGGCAGGAGTGTTCTATAAGCAATTTGGTATCACCCTGGCAATTGCCATAATTATTTCTGCGGTAAACGCCCTAACCTTGAGTCCAGCATTGTGTGCTATTTTCCTAAAGTCACATAATGAGGAAGGAAAGAAGAAAAAGTTATTGAGTCGTTTCTACACGGCCTTCAATGCTTCTTTTGATAACTTGACCAATAGATATGGTAAAGCATTGCGCTTCTTTACGAAGAACAAATGGATACCAATCGGTATTATCTTGACCTTTACGGTGATTTTGGTTGGGTTAGTGAAAACAACTCCAACAGGTTTCGTTCCCAAAGAAGATACGGGTACAATCTTCTGTGATATTACTTTACCTCCTTCATCTTCTCTGGAGAGGAGTGAGGAAATTGCGACCAAGGTAGATAGTATAGTACAGGATGTCGTAGGCGTTAAAAACACCTTGAAAATGGCAGGTAATTCCATTATCAATGGTCAAGGAAGTGCATACGGAATGGTAATTATCAAGTTAGATCCTTGGGGTGAAAGAGATAGAGATTTAGATGAAATTTTAGGTGAGTTATGGGCCAAAGTAGGAGGGGTTACAGATGCTCAGGTTATCTTTTTCCCTGCACCAACGATTAGAGGTTTTGGATTTAGTTCAGGATTTACCGTTGAGTTACAAGATAGAACAGGTAAGTCTATTGATGAGTTAAGTGCTGTTACACAAGAATTCATTGGAAACTTGAATGCACGTGAAGAAATTCAATATGCAACCACCTCTTTTAAAACATCTTACCCACAGTTTTTATTGTCTGTTAATGTTCCAAAGGCAATGGAGTCGGGCTTAACGGTAAAAGACATCATGAGTGCCATGCAAGGGTATTACGGTGGAGTATATGCTTCTAATTTTAACCGTTTTGGTAAGCAATACCGTATCATGGTTCAATCTGATGTAGATTATAGAAAGAATATAGAAACGCTGGATCAAATCTATGTCCGTAACAAAAAGGGAGAAATGGCCCCAATAAAGGAGTTCATTTCTTTGGATAAAGTGTATGGACCAGAAGCTATTAAAAGATTCAACTTGTATACCGCTGTTAATATTCAAGGTGCACCCAACGAAGGTTACTCATCTGGAGATGCTATTCAAGCAATATCAGAAGAAGCAAAGAAGCTTCCTCCAGGGTACAGTTATGATTATTCAGGCGCTACGCGTGAGGAGTTGAGTTCAGGTGGACAATCTGTATACATCTTTATGTTGTGTGTAATCTTTGTCTACTTCTTATTATCGGCTCAGTACGAAAGTTACATCTTGCCTTTGGCGGTAATATTATCCTTACCAGTAGGGTTAGCAGGAAGTTTCATTCTAGCGTACTTCTTAGGAGTAAATAATAATATCTATTTGCAAATATCTTTGATTATGTTGATTGGACTGTTGGCTAAAAATGCCATACTGATTGTGGAATTTGCGCTCCAGCGTAGGAGAAGTGGAGTTGGTTTAGTTGAGTCGGCAATTACAGGTGCTAAGGCACGTTTACGTCCGATTATCATGACCTCTTTTGCCTTCATCTTTGGTTTGGTTCCCTTAATATTATCAACAGGTGCAGGAGCTATAGGGAATAAATCTATTGCAACAGGTGCCATTGGAGGGATGTTATTAGGAACTTTGTTAGGGGTGTTAGTTATTCCAATATTATTTGTCATGTTCCAGTATTTACAAGAGAAAATTACAGGAACGCCTAAAGAAATTGAAGCATAATGAAAATCAATAAATTAATAGGATTCATAGCAATTGCTGCATTTTTACAGGCATGTAACCTGAGTAAGGATTACGACATGCCTAATTACAAAGAATTAGAGGCAATACGTGAAAATAACGCAACAGACTCAAGTTCATTTGCGGATGTGCAGTGGGATGAGCTTTATAAAGATGCACAATTGAATGCATTGATTCAAGAGGCTTTGGACAGCAATGTGAATGTGAACATCGCCATTCAAAACATTAAGAGCGCCGAAGCCATGTTGATGCAACGTAAAGGTGCTCAATTGCCAAGTGCAACACTTAATAGTACAGCTACGCAATCAAAGTTGGCGAATACAATTTCCCCAGCCACAGGTTTTGCTCAGCAGCAATACTCAGTTTATTTGAGTGCAAGTTGGGAGATAGACATTTGGGGGAAATACAGGGCTGCAAAACGTTCTGCCTTGGCCGATTTATTTGCAAATCAACATTTTTTAAATGCAGTTAAAACAAGACTGATTGCAGATGTGAGTGGTAGTTATTATCAATTATTGGCGTATGATGCGCAGTTGGAATTGTCTGAAACTACAGTAGAAAAGCGCGCAGCTTATTTAGAGACCTTGAAGGCTTTAAAAGAGGCATCGATGGTTACAGAGGCAGATGTTCAACAGGCTGAAGCTAACTTGGCAGCTGCTCAACTTATAATTCCACAACTTAAGCAGGCTATTCGATCTACAGAAAATGCCCTGAGTGTATTGTTAATGCGAACGCCAGGTAAGATAGAAAGAGGTGCGTTGAGCGGACAATCATTGAACTATAACTTTACACAAGGTGTTTCTGCCTTGTTACTCGGTAATAGACCCGATGTGATGCAAGCGGAATGGCAGTTACGCAGTGCTTACGAACAAATACATGTAGCTAGGGCACAATTTTACCCTTCGGTTACCCTAACAGGTAGAGGAGGTTTTGTAAGCAACAACCCTGCAGAATTGTTCGATCCAACTTCCTTTTTCGCTAATCTGGCGGGAGGTTTGGTGCAACCACTTTTCAATCAACGCCTAAATCGAGCGAATCTAGAGAAGCAACTTGCAGCCCAGAAAATTGCAGTGTACAATTACAAATATGCCTTCTTAAATGCGGGTAGAGAAGTATCTGATGCCCTTTTCAATTTTGAGATGGCCACAGAGAAAATCACCCATGCAAGTAAACAAGTTAATGCCTTAGAAAAAGCAGTTCGTATGAATGAAGAATTGCTCGCATACGGCAAAGTGAATTATACCGTAGTACTTACGGCAGAACAACAATTTTTAAATGCACAACTTTCTCAAATAGATGTGCAACTAGAGAAGTATTTATCACTTATTGAGGTCTACAGATCTTTAGGTGGTGGATGGAAATAAAAGTTTAGGTTTGCTTCCCTCAATTAGAGTTAGAAGTTCTTAGTTTTACATAGCCCTCAGGGAGGCAAACCTCTTTATTTTTTTTGCATGGATTTTCTATAACTAGAAGGACTTTGACCGGAAATCTTTTTGAAATAACTACTAAAATGTGCAGGTTCGTTAAAACCAATCTCAAAGGCAATTTCCTTTAAACTCATTGTAGAAAAATACAAAAGCCTCTTGGCGGCCAAGGTAATTCTTGCATCCAGATGATCTTTGGCAGTTTTACCCGTTAGATGTTTGATCGTTCTGTTGAGGTGGTCTGCCGTTATATTCATCTTGTCTGCATAGGTATTTACGGTATGTATTTCTTTGTAATGTTGGTTCACCAAATTTTTAAAGTTTTTTAATAAACTGTTACCTACCTCTACGCCTTGAGTGTGTTGGTAAGCTGGAAACTCACATGCGTTATTGCACTCTATAAGTATTAGTTTTAAAAAAGAACTTTGCGCCTCAGAATGGAACTTCATGGATCTGTTTTGGTAATCAATCAATAACTCACACAAACTGTTCACACGCATCATGTTGAGTGTATCGAGGGTAACTGGCGGTGTTTCTCCAAAATTTCGAAACAAATTCAAATCTTCTATAAAGCGAAAGGGGATGTTATTTCTAACCAAAAAATCATTCGAAAACAGTAGTACAAATCCTTCTGACTGCTCTTCTTCTATCACCTGATGAACTTGTCCGGGACTCACACAGTAAATTTGGTTCTCCGCTAAAGTATAATCTACAAAGTCAATTTTGTGGGTGCCCTGAGCTTTGTTCACAACTAATACCGTATAATAATCATGGCGGTGAGCTTCCTCTTTTTGACCATTGTTGCGATCGGCAAGTTCAGACATTCTTACAATTTTAAAGTAGATGTCTTCTCTTTCGTCTTCTATGTGTTTATAGGTTTTAATCATGATGTTTCAAATGCACCTTAAAAATACAATATGTTCGAAACATTCTTTCCTACACATTGTTCATTTGTATGCATACTTCTAAAAGTTAAGTTTTATTTCAAGATTCTATTTTTTACTTTAGAAAAAAGTAGTTGAAAAAATCCAAAGTCATGTAAACAGCGTAAATTCTTAAAAACAAATCTGTGAGCCCAAACAAATCAACAGCCGTACTCATCTTTACTCGCTCAGAGTCAGAGGAATTGCAGAAAAAGCAGTTCTTTTTGCATGACTATTCTAAGAGTAAAGCTTTGGTCCGTCTATTGAATCAAAAAATTAGGTTTGAAGTAAAACATACGGAATTCCCAGTTTTTTTCAGCGGTAATTGTAAACAGGGCAGCTTTGTACAAAAATTCAAGCAGGGGTTTACAGAACTTTTTACAAAAGGATATGAGCGCGTTATTTGCTTAGGTAATGACGTTCCAGAAATCAATACTAATTTAATTCAAGAGGTAGCCGGTCTGTTAGATTCTAATGATTTTGTAAGTGCTAAAACAAATACAGGAGGAATTGCCTTTTTAGGACTCACGAAATCTGGTTTTCAGCAATTCAATTTTCATCATGTCCAATGGCAATCTTCTAATTTGCTAGAATCTCTTTATACAGAAATTGAGAATCAAAAATATTGTTTTCTCCAACATGAGTTTTTTGAACTTAACACGCCATCTGAAACAAGACTGTTTTTTAGAAATATTAAAAATCTTTCCTTACTTACATGCTATGGTCAGTTTTTCTTAAAACTTATTGAACGTCAGTTCGATAATGTTACCCGAGATATTGAAACTGAGTATGAGTTTTATCTTCAAGGTGAGGGCTATCGCGGTCCACCGATAAGGTTTTGTTACTAAACACGTACTAAAGAAAAAAACGATTACTTATGATTTTAGTGGATTTACCACTGAAGAAAAACAAACATTATGAAGAAAACTCTACTCATTCTTCTCAGCATTTTTTATGGCTCTACGTTGTGGTCACAAAATACTATAGAAGGGATAATAAAAGACATGGAAACGCAAGAGCCTTTGCCTTTCGTTACCGTTGGGATAAAAAATACAAGCACAAAAGTAAGAACTGATATTACAGG
>NZ_JAWWCF010000093.1:0-11336 GCF_033720595.1 Lishizhenia sp.
ACAAAATGCGCAACTCTCCTTGTGCCTTTGTCAATTCTTCACTTGAAAAACTTTCTATATCCAAACCTCTGTATACCTCTCCAGTAAAAACAGTCGCTGCAGGTTTCACATTATCATTGAGTGTATTTGGCTTTTCCCAGGCTTGATAGCGTTGGTAATTCAACTCCCCCAAATCTTTAGATATATGCATCATTTTCTCAAACTTTTTGGCAGAAAATTTACCCAACTTATTTGCCAAGTAATCTGCCTCTTCTAGAAATTGAGGAATTGTCTGAAATGGAGTATCAACATTTCTATTATAGTCTAAGGACTTTGCCGGAGAGATTAATATTTTCATCTTTTATAAACTTTGCCAACAAAAATAACAAGTCATTTAGTATCTCCTAAACCCAAACCCAAGGATTTCTATCTTTGTAGCATGGAGGATAAAGATTACATGCAATTGGCCATCAATTTGGCTAAAAAAGGAGGTCGAAACGCCGCTCCAAACCCTATGGTTGGTTCTGTCATCGTGTACGAAGATAAAATCATAGGACAAGGATACCACCAAAAATGCGGAGAAGCTCATGCCGAAGTGAATGCCGTAAACAGTGTAGAAGATAAATCTTTACTCCCCCACGCTACTATTTATGTAAGCTTAGAACCCTGCGCGCACTATGGAAAAACTCCACCTTGTGCTGATTTAATCGTAAAATCGAAATTCAAACGTTGCGTTATTGCCTGTACAGATCCTTTCTCTGAAGTTTCAGGAAAAGGAATTCAACGTATCAAGGATGCTGGAATTGAAACAACGGTGGGAGTTCTAGAAAATGAAGCGCTGGAATTAAACAAACGCTTTTTTACTTATCACCAAAAACAACGTCCATATGTAATATTAAAATGGGCACAAAGTAAAGATGGTTTCATGGATATAGATAGAAGTGAAAACCAAAAAGGAGTTTATTGGATTACCCAACCTGAAACGAAAAAAGTGGTACATCAATGGCGCGCTGAGGAGCAAGCTATTTTAGTAGGCTGGAAAACCATTGCCAATGATAACGCGAGTTTAACAGTTCGCGAAGTACAAGGTGAAAACCCCGTTCGTTTCATTATTGATCCGCAACTTTCTATCCCTAAAACGGCACAAATCTTTCTAGACGGTGTACCAACCATAATCTATACGCAAAAAGAAAACACAAATCTACCTTCACACATTGCCTTAAAACAATTAGACAATATCAGTGTTGAAGCAATACTTAAAGACCTCTATGAACGCAAAATGCTTTCTGTCTTTATAGAGGGAGGTGCATATACGCTTCAAGCGTTTATAGCTTCAAGACTTTGGGATGAAGCTAGAATACTTACTGGAGATACAAGCCTAATTAAAGGTCAACCAGCACCTCGAATAAAGGGTAAAACCGTAAGTAAAACTCATTTGGGTAAAGATGAAATTCATATACTCTATAAAGAAGAAAATCGTTAAAAAACTTTCCCCTTAAATGAGTAGTTGTTTGATATTTAGATAAAAACGGTCATTCACGGAGTTTTGTGAATAAAGGGGCATATTTTTTTTGAAACAAGCATTTCAATTTCGAATACTTATATTACTTTTGTTGCTTAATAGAAAGGTGAATGCAAAACATACAGGAAACGGTAAAAGATATTTTTTCTGCCTATCTTGAAAAAAACGGTCACAGGAAAACTCCTGAACGCTTCGCCATACTCGCAGAAGTTTACGGTTACGATGGTCATTTCGACATAGAATCACTCTATATCAAAATGAAAAATCAAAACTACCGTGTATCTCGAGCAACACTCTACAATACCATAGAATTATTACTGGCGTGTAACTTAGTACGTAAACATCAATTTGGGAAGAACATTGCTCAATTTGAGAAAGCGCATGGTTATAAGCAGCACGACCACATGATTTGCACGGATACAGGAGAGGTTATCGAATTCTGTGATCCACGTATTCAGGCTATCAAGGCAACGGTTGAGGAAGTATTTGGTGTAAAAATTCAACACCACTCGCTCTACTTCTACGGTGTCAAGAATTCAGAATCAGAAGAAACAGAAGAACAATAGTGAACATCATTCACAAAATAGAAACGGCCTCTAAGGGGGTGCTTATTCTTTTTTTACAAGGAAGGATGTTGAGCAACGAAAACTTTGACGAATTGCTCGCAGCTATTGATAAAGGAATGAATGATGAAAATAAAAACTTCATCATTAATCTCGAAGAGCTCACTCATTTAAACAGTAGTGGTTTAAACACTTTGTTAAAATGTTTTACAAAAGTGAGAAGCGCAGGTGGAGAACTTGTTTTAACGCAAGTCAATTCACACATCGAGAACATATTTGAAATATCGAAATTAAAATCAATTTTTAATATTTGTGCGTCCACAAGGGAAGCACTTAATTTTTTAAATGCACAAGAGGCATGAAGGTAGATGTACTTTTAGGATTACAATGGGGAGACGAAGGTAAAGGAAAGATAGTAGACGTTCTTACCCCAAAATATGATATCATTGCTCGTTTTCAGGGTGGTCCAAATGCAGGTCACACATTAGAATTCGAAGGTATCAAACACGTATTACACACTATTCCATCTGGAATCTTTAGAGAAGATACTTTAAACTTAGTGGGTAATGGAGTGGTAATAGACCCTGTGATCTTCCAAAAAGAGTTAGAAAAATTAGCTCCTTTCAATATCAACATTAAAGAACGTTTGATATTATCTAAAAAGGCACACTTAATTTTACCGACACACAGATTATTAGATGCTGCATCGGAATCTGCAAAAGGAAAGAATAAAATCGGTTCTACCCTTAAAGGAATTGGTCCAACTTACATGGACAAAACAGGTAGAAATGGATTGAGAGTTGGAGATATTTTCATGTCTAACTTCCAAGAAAAATACGAAGCACTTAAGGCCAAGCACGTTGAATTGTTGAACCACCACGAAGGGTTCGAATACAACATCGAAGAGTTAGAGCCAGCTTTCTTTGAAGGAATTGAAGTATTGAGAGGATTAACGGCTGTTGATTCTGAGCAATTCATCAATGACGCATTGAAATCAGGTAAATCTATCTTAGCTGAAGGTGCACAAGGAACTTTGTTAGATATTGACTTTGGAACTTACCCATTCGTTACTTCATCAAACACAGTTACTGCTGGTACTTGTACTGGTTTAGGAGTTGCTCCAACAAGAATCGGAGACGTAATTGGTATCTTTAAAGCTTACTGTACACGTGTTGGTTCTGGACCATTCCCTACTGAATTACACGACGAAGTTGGAGAGAAAATCAGAAAAGACGGATTCGAATTTGGAGCTACTACAGGTAGACCACGAAGATGTGGATGGATAGATCTTCCAGCGTTGCGTTATGCAATCATGATCAATGGTGTTTCTGAATTATCAATGATGAAGGCAGATGTATTGGACAACTTTGAAACTATTCAGGTTTGTACACATTACATCATCGACGGTAAACAAGTAGATTACTTACCTTTCGATATTGACGGTGTTGAAATTACTCCTGTTTACAAGGAAATTAAAGGATGGAACACAGATTTAACAAAACTTACATCAATGGATGATGCTCCACAAGCACTTCTTGATTATATTTCATACTTAGAAAAAGAACTTGAAGTTCCAATTGCAACAGTTTCAGTTGGTCCGGATAGAAGCCAAACTTTGGATAATAGAAAATAAGAGTGATATTCTTTAAAAACATATTAAAAATTGCGCTTGTCATGAGCGCAATTTTTTTGGTTAATACAACAGGTCTTGCTCAACGTAATTATCAAGAACTTGTAAAAAATGCCAACATCATCTTACTCGATGAGGCAGGTGAAACTGTGTTTTTAAAAGGAAACGTAGTTTTTGAACACGAAAACACAAAGATGTTTTGTGATTCTGCACGCTACTACATTAAATCAGATCGCTTTAAAGCCTACTCAAGAGTTAACATCAACAAAAAAGATACTTTAAACCTCTTTTGTGACTCTTTACATTACAGCCTTGAAAGTGAAATAGCGCAGCTTTATGGGAACGTTAGAGTTCGAGACAGCGAATACAAACTCACCACTGATTCGCTAGAGTACGACGTTAAAAAGAGTGCTGGTATTTATAGAAATGGTGGGAAAATCACCTCAATTCTCAGCAATGAAGTATTGAGTTCTGACATTGGTTATTTCTTTCCAAACTCTAAAAACTTCACTTTTAGTAGAAATGTTATTTATCAAAGTAATGACTACAAGGTTACTACTGACACTTTGCGTTTTAACGGTTATAATAAAATTGCCTATTTCTACGGTCCCACAAAAATAACCGCAACCGAAACGGAAATGTACTGTGAAAAAGGATGGTACGACGCTAAGAATGAAGAAGGCGTTTTAGAAGGACATGCGTACATAGTTGATAAAAAAACAAATATTTCTGCCGATAGTCTTTACTACTCAAAACTAGATAGCATATCTGAAGCGAAAGGAAATGTTATCATCAAAGACACTACAGAGAAAGTTGAATTTTGGGGAGACTTTGCCAGAAGCGATGAAAAGCAACGCCTCGCCTATCTAGCAGGACATGCTTCGGTAGTGAGCTATAAAGAGAAGGATAGCACTTTTATTTTTGCAGATAGTTTATTCAATTATATGGATAGCCTACAAAAAAGTGAATTGATCTTAGCTTACCACAATGTTGTAGTGATACAAAATGATGTACAAGGTATTTGCGATTCACTGAGTATGAACCAAAAAGACAGCGTGCTCCACCTCTACCATAACCCCATGTTATGGTCAGACAAAACGCAAATGTCTGCAGACACACTTGTTGTGCATCAAAAGAATTATAAGATAGATCACATAGAATTGCTGCAAAGAGCAGTTATTGTAAATGAGGTCGAAGACAGCCTTAACTACTACAACCAAGTAGGAGGTAAAACAATGCATGCTTATTTTAGAAATGATACGTTAAGATACGCCAATGTAAATGGAAATGCACAAACGGTTTACTACGTTGAAAAGGAAACTAAAACAGACTCACTTGAAGTGGTCGAAAGAAGTGGAATGGCCAGAATTTACAGTAGCAATATTACCTTATACTTTGAAAAACAAGAATTAAGACGAATTGCCTACCGTCAAAATCCTGATGGTGTTGTTTACCCCCTGAACAAAATCAAGTCTAAAGAAATGAATGTGCAAGGCTTTGAATGGAAGCCAGAACTTCGTCCAAAAAACTGGACAACCTACTCTATTTTTGTGAAATAATCGTTTTTTAAACGATTTATTCAACATACTTCCGTATATTTATAGTGCATTAATAATCAACTATTTATATAGTTATTAATGTACTAAACTTGATACAAATACTTTTTACAAACTAAACGCTTACCCCTTTTACGACTAAAGGATAATTACGGGTATGTAATTACGCGCATTACGTAACTTAAAACTTTAGTTTTGAAAAAAGTGTTATTTATAGTTCTTGGAACTATTTTTATCAATTTTGTGAAGGCTCAGTCTTTCACAAACCCGAACTTATTAGGAAACAGTGCTAATAGCTTGGCAGCTCTTCCAACAGGATGGTTAAACATTCCTGCTACAGATCAAAATTGTGACGTCACTCTGAACTTTCAAGGTTTGGGCGACACTCCTGATCTTACAACTCTGAACGGTCCCATGCCTCAGATAGGTATTGTGGGTACCCCAAAAAATGGTTCATCATTTATTTCAGGTGTTAAAGGAGATAACTTTCACGAAGGTATAATGCAAACTGTAAATGGGTTGATACCTGGTAACGTGTACCAAGTTAGTTTCTACCAATCCGTAGTTAAACAAGAGAACTGTAGAGACACCTCAGGCGCTTGGAGCGTATATCTAGACAACAATCTTTTATTAACAACGGCTATTTCATCAAGTCAATTGGCTTATAATGACATTAATTTAAACTGGGAATATAGAGAACTAAGCTTTACAGCAACATCAAGTTCACATACCTTAAAATTCCTACCTTTTGATGATGACCAAAATGGTGACATCTACAGCCAAGGAATTGACGCTGCATTGCGCATGGGGATAGATCAAATCAACATGGAAGAATTAGTTATCCCGACCTATTACATGGATACTACTTTATGTAGCTCCTTGTCCTACACAATATCCTTTAACATCCCTAACGCAACCTATTCATGGGAAAATAATGATACCACAAGCACAAGAACGATTTCGAATGATGGTATTTATACAGTAGAGATCACTACACCGGATTCTATTTATAGAAATACCTATTCCGTTTCATTTTTCAACCCAACGCAAACACTTTTACCTGAAGATACCAGTATATGTTTTGGAGACACCCTAAGAATAGATTCTCCTCAAAACATTTATCCCTATCAATGGCATGATGCCAGCAACCTTCCTTATTATGATGTAACAGAAAATGAATTGGTAACCTACACACTATCTCAAGATCAATGTACATTCACAGATTCATTGTTCGTAGATGTTGTGAAATTAGATTATTCATCCATTGGAGATACTACCATTTGTATAGGAGATAGTTTAACTTTTGACTTGAACCCACAATACACGTACACCTTAGAACAGCAAACAATAATAAACAATGTAACCATTAATCAAGTAGGTACTTACTTATTAGAAATCAACGGACAAGGTTGCACTTCTTATGATACCTTAAATGTAAGTTACCTCCCCCCCTTGCATGTAGAATTAGGAAATGACACCTCTATTTGCATGAATGAAACATACATGCTAATTCCTACCACTAATCATTCAGAAACAACATATGAATGGTCTACAGGTAGTAATGCTGAGGCTTTATATATATCAGAAGAAGGGTATTACTCCTTAGAAGCAACCAATTGTTGCGAAAGTGTAGTAGAAGAGATTTACATAAGCACACATAGCTGTGAGGCTTTAGTATTTGCCCCAAATACATTTACTCCAAACGGAGACAGATTGAACAATTACTTCAAATTTGAAAGCGAAGCTGCTTTTAGTCGTTTCGAATGGAAAGTTTACAACAGATGGGGACAAGAAATCTTCCAAGGCAATAGTATAGATGATTATTGGGATGGAAATTTCAACAATGAACTTTGCAAAGACGGAACTTATATATGGAAACTAACATACAGCCCTCTTAATTCATCATTTGTAGAACAATTATCGGGAAGTCTATTGATTATTAAATAATCGCTCTTACCGTAAAACAAGTGTAGGATGATCCCTAATCATCCTCACTTGTTATTTCTATTTTTGCCACCCAAAAAAAGCTCCCCCCCCTCCAGCATAACAACACGCAAAAAATACTTCTAATTTCAAAAGACTTAAAACTGTCTTTAAACGAAAAAAAATCACTTTTCTACACGAAATTTTAATCCAAAATTATTAAGCGTTCGTATGTATTTGTTATTCGTAAAAACGGTCATCCCAAAGACAAAAATACCCATATAACAACCTAACAAACAACAAGATACATTCATCTAAAAATAAGAGTCATTCACATAAAAAGCGGCTAAAAACCCCACCAAGTTACTATGTTTGCAGAGCGTATTTAAAAATATATAAGCTTTGATAAGAACATTTATTTTGTTGCTTTTAACGGTTTCCTCTTTTACAATTTTAGCTCAGAATTTTGCTAACCCCAATTTCAATGGTGCGGCAAGTTCAATGCTTTCTGTATTACCTCAGTCTTGGCAAAATGTTCCGGCATCAGATCCTGTATGTCAAGTCTCCATCAGTTACCAAGGTTTGGGTGATACTCCTGATATGACAAACATATACGGCCCTATGTCGAATACAGGGATTGTGGGAACCCCAAATATGGGTGATAATTTCATTTCTGGAGTGAGGGGAAATAATTTTCACGAAGGAATAATGCAAACAGTAAGTGGGTTTATTCCGGGTAATCAATATAAAATAACATTTTATCAAGCTGTTGTTAAACAAGAGAATTGTTTAGACACAACAGGTGCTTGGAGTGTTTATATGGATACCACTTTAGTCGGAATATCCGCATTAACTACAAGTCACTTGGCATACAATGATCCACTATTGAACTGGGAAGAGCGGGAGATCTTTTTTGTGGCTACGCAAAGCTCACATACGTTCAAATTCCTTCCTTATGATGACGATACAAACTTGAATATTACATCTTACGAATTAAATGCTGCCTTACGCATGGGGATAGATCAATTCGAATTAACTGAAGTAACCTACCCTACTTATTATTACGACACTACCTATTGTTCTGTAGGAAACTATAACATAAGTCTAAATTATCCCAATGCAACTTATTTGTGGGATGACAATTCAACAGGAAACACCAAGCTTGTTCATACTTCAGGTATACACACGGTAGAAGTAACTACACCAGATTCTACTTTTTACAATCAATATGAAGTTAAAATTTTCGAGCCTTCATTAGCTACATTACCAAATGATACCGTAATGTGCCTAGGAGATACACTACTCTTGCACTCTCCGCAAAATTCATATCCTTATTATTGGCAAAACGGTTCAACCTCATCAAGTATAGAAGTCTACAACACGCAGGAGGTGGAGTATACAATGTATCATAATCAATGTAGTTCAACTGCAAAAATGACCGTTACTGTTGCCCCTGTTCCTCAAATCAATTTGAATGATACCAATCTTTGTTACAACGAATATTTTACCACAAACTTAAATCCGAATTATGCTTATACCTGGAATGATGGTAGTCAAACAAATAATTACAGCATTAACAGCAGTGGCTCATATACTGTTGAAGTAAGCAACGGTTTTTGTGCATCAACTGAAACATTTAATGTGCATATTGTAGACAGTTTATCTTTTGAAGGGTTTACAGACACTAATTTATGTTTTGGAGAGGAAGTTGTATTTTCTGCTCCACAAGGAGATTTTGACGCTGTTTGGAATGATGGAAGTACCGGTAACTTAATTGTTAATCAAAGTGGAATCTACACCCTAAATTTGAGTAACGCTTGTCAGAGTAAAGACTTCCCTGTTCATGTAAACGTAAGTCCCGAAATAATACTTTCTCTCGGAAATGATACAACGCTTTGCCCTGATGAAACTATTATTTTAAGTCCCCAAAGTAATGTTACGGGAACTTATACTTGGCAGGATGGAAATAATAACTCTGAGTACGCTGTTAACGCTCCTGGAATCTACACTTTAACCTTGGACCATCATGGTTGTTCGGTAACAGATACTCTTGAAGTAAACTACACCGCCCCTTTGAACATTAACCTAGGAAATGATACGAGTATTTGTAGTTTATCTCAACTTCAGCTCACAGCTTCAACAGAAGAAAGTTGGAATTATTCGTGGTCGGAAGGAAGTACTGAAAATAGTCTATGGGTAACAGAAAGTGGATACTACGCTGTATCGGTATCAAATTCATGTGAAAGTACTACGGATGAAATTTATGTACTTGTTGAAGATTGTCAGACCAATGTATTTGCCCCAAATACTTTTACACCAAATGGAGATAGACATAACAATACATTTCAATTCATAAGTGAAGATGATTTCGATCGCTTTGAATGGCAAATTTACAACCATTGGGGAGAATTGATTTTTACAGGAAACAGTAAAGATGATGTATGGGATGGTAGCTACCATAACCAAATATGCCCAGACGGAAGTTATGTATGGAAATTAACCTACAGTGTTTCCGGCTCGGCATATGTTGAACAAAAAACAGGGACCATTACCCTGCTTTCATAATTACTTACTTTGATGATTAGCCATTACTTCCTCGTATAAATCTTCATACATTGGCAATATAGCGTCAAGTGAGAATTTTCCTGCTTGTGTTTTGGCATTGGCTTTAAACTTAGCCAGTACCTCATCATTTTCTAAAATCTCAATCCCATAACGGGCCATTTCGTCTATATCTCCTACATTTGTGAGGTACCCAGAAAAACCGTGCTCATTAACTTCAGGAATACCTCCGGTGTTAGAACTCACTACGGGAACATTTGCTGCCATCGCTTCCAATGCAGCTAAACCAAAACTTTCTGTTTGAGAAGGAAGTAAAAATAAATCAGCTAATCCAACAACATGACTCGTATCCCTTACTTTACCTACTGTAATTACACGATCACATGTTCCTAATTCTCTGCATAACTTCTCTACGTTAAAACGCTCTGGCCCATCTCCTACAAGCAATAAACGAGAAGGAATCTTTTCATTAATCTTCTTAAAAGTCCTAACAACGTCTTCTACCCTCTTTACCTTTCTGAAGTTAGAGACGTGGCATATGATACGCTCATTGTCTTGGGCATATCTTCTTCTGATCTCTAAATTGAAATCTTTGCTGTATTCCTCAACACAAATAAAGTTAGGGATAACATGAATTTTTCTATTCGTATCAAAATGCTCGTATGTATCCTTTTTCAAGCTTTCAGATACCGCTGTTACTGCATCCGATTGATTCAAACAGAAGGTAATTACAGGTTCAAAAGAAGGATCCTTTCCAACAAGAGTGATATCTGTACCGTGCAACGTGGTAATGAAAGGAATATCAATTCCTTTCGTTTGTAAAATTTGTTGTGCCATGAAGGCTGCCGAAGCATGCGGAATGGCATAGTGCACATGCAATAGGTCTAACTCCTCGTGGGTCACAACATCCACCAACTTACTTGCAAGTTCTGTTTCATAAGGCTGATATTCAAATAGCGGATAATCACTTACAGCAACCTCGTGGTAATAAATATTTTCTCTAAACGACCCTAACCTTACCGGTTGAGAGTATGTTATAAAATGAATTTCATGTCCTTTTCGGGCCAAAGCTTTACCTAATTCTGTAGCTACAACTCCACTTCCCCCGAAGGTTGGATATAACACTATACCTATTTTCATATATCTTTTCTACTAAGTATCAATCTTTTACAATTCAGCAGCGTTTACCGCCTCGTAAATAATGCGTTGAATCTCTGTTCTTATATCCATATTGATCAACTTCCTATTCTCTGCATCAGGGTAAACTCTGTTGGATAAAAATACATAGTTTATCCCATTAAAAGGGTCCGCCCACGACAAAGTGCCCGTAAATCCACTATGCCCAAAACTTTCTAAAGAAACCAAGTTACAGGTCGGACCACCGTTTAAATCTCTTACTGGTTTATCAAATCCTGCTCCCCTTCTATTGGTCGGACAAAACTGGCAAGCTGTATACTTTTTCACAACATCTTCGTTCACAAATCTTTGCCCGGCATATTCACCTCCATTTAAAAACATTTGCATGATTGCAGCCAAATCTGTTGCGTTAGAAAACAAACCTGCATGACCACCTACACCTCCCAGCATAGCAGCCCCTTGAT
>NZ_JAWWCF010000094.1:0-11304 GCF_033720595.1 Lishizhenia sp.
ATAAGGTGGAGTTAAAAACGTTGAATACTAGCAAAGCTACTGTTTTCTATAAAACGGGGAAAAGCAAAAAGGACCTCCTCTTATCGAAATGGGATGCAAGAAACACTGTTTCAGAAAACTTTGAAGTGAAGGAAAATAGCTTTTATGAATTTCTTGTCGTATTCGATTACGAAAGTCCGCTTACGTGTATAGAAATGTTCGAAGTAAGTGAAGCCGCAAAAAACCTTGATTAAAAAATTAAGGTGTACTGCGTTTTTATGGTCCTTTCATATATCTTTAGAAAAACGAATATAAGGGAATGAAAGACCTCAACTTCATTTTTCTATTGCTTGCTCTTTTGGCCGAGATTATCGGAACCATAGGAGGCTTTGGATCTTCAGTATTCTTTGTTCCCATCGGTAATTTTTATTTCGATTATCATTCTGTACTTGGATTAACGGCGCTTTTTCACCTATCGAGTAACGTAAGTAAAATCTTTCTTTTTAGAAAAGGACTGGATAAAAAGCTACTGCTCAACATAGGCATTCCTTCAGTTATTTTTGTGATTGCTGGAGGACTCCTGTCCAAATATGTCGCTTCTACATATTTACAAGTCATACTGGGTATATTCTTGGTGGCCTTCAGTTTATTCTTCCTCATTCGAAGAAATTTTGCACTGGCAGCGAATAAGAAAAATGCGCTCATTGGAGGAAGTTTCTCAGGCCTATCTGCAGGTTTATTAGGAACAGGAGGAGCCATAAGGGGATTGACCATGGCAGCCTTCAACTTAGAAAAAAGCGTATTTATTGCCACCTCTGCCTTCATCGATTTCATGATAGACTTTTCTAGAACCTTTGTGTATTGGGGCAATGGATACATTCATCAACACGATTTAAAATATGTTCCATTTCTCTTTATTATTGGTGTTGCTGGTTCTTATATAGGAAAACGTATCCTACACCACATTCCCCAAAATAAATTCAGAATACTTTCTTTGAGCTTTGTACTTCTGATTGGTGTTATCACCTTGATTCAGCTCTACTTCTAAAGTTTTTTATTCCTATTTCTAGAAACACGCTAGAAATAGCTATGGATTGAAAATTATTTCTTTAGACTCTTTCCCCGCCTGGATAGTATGGATAGCCCGCAGTGCCGAGAACTTTGAAAAACAAGAAGTGCCTGCGACCAGAGGAAGCTGAGCAATTGTTGCTTTTTGAAAAGTTAGAGACACGAGGACTAGGAAGGATAGCCAGATCAGCGGCCTAAAAAGACATGTACACTTAATAACTCATACTTCATTAATTCTAAGCATTACCCTCAACTACTTGGGATTATTTCTATTTTTGAAGGATGCAAAAACAAGAGATGGAAGTAGTTAAAAGTTTTCCGGTGATGGAAGAGTTTTACACCATACAAGGTGAAGGTTCTTACAGTGGTAGAGCGGCTTACTTTGTGCGTTTGGGTGGTTGTGATGTAGGTTGTGTTTGGTGCGATGTAAAAGAAAGTTGGGATGCGGAAAAACATCCTGAAACTACCGTTACAGAACTTTTGGACAAAATTACTGCAACTAAAACCGACTTTGTGGTTATAACAGGTGGAGAGCCTGCTATGTATGACTTGACCTATTTTGTGGAAGAATTGCATAAACTTGGAATAGAAGTTGCCATAGAAACCTCTGGGTGTTACCCTTTGAAAGGGGATATTGATTGGTACTGTTTCTCTCCGAAAAAATTTAAAGCTCCAGTAGAAGATGCTTATGCCAAAGCCAAAGAGTTGAAGGTTGTGATTTTTAATAAATCTGACTTTAAATGGGCTGAAGATCATGCAGCAAAAGTGAACGGAGATTGTAAACTTTACCTACAACCCGAATGGAGCAAAGAGGCCAAAATGTTGCCTTTAATTATTGAATATGTAAAAGAAAATCCACAATGGAGAATTTCTTTACAAACGCATAAATACATGCAAATACCTTAGAATGTATGCTTAAGAATTTATTGATACTTACCTTACTTTTCGCTTTTACCTCTGCTTGTGGTACGGCTCAAATGCAATACAGTAGCAAGGATAAAAAGGCAATAAAACTATTTGAACAGGCCAGAACATCTCCGGCCAATGAACAAATTGAAAAACTTACCAAGGCCCTAGAGAGGGATCCTGACTTTTTAGAGGCGCATGATATGATTAGTCAAGTCTACGCCCAAAAAGGAGAATTTGAAAAAGCTGTTTACCACGAAAAGGAATTGCTGCGTATCAATCCAGCACAAAACTTTAATGGAACCCTTTACCTTTCCATCGCTCAAAAACAATTTGCTCTAGGCGAATATGAAGATGTTGTAAAATACACCGACATGGTAATTAATTACCCGCGTAGAACAGTTGCTGAAGCAGTGATGCAGGAAGCACACGAATTAAAAAAATCTGCGGTATTCTCCATTGAAGCGATAGAAAATGCACGTGCAATAACACCGATAAACATTGGTCCTGGAATTAACACAGAACACGATGAATACTTCCCGACGATTACCGTAGATGGGAAGACTTTGTTGTTTACACGTAAACTTCCGGCTAAAAGCATCATGGGCTTCCAAGAAGATTTCTTTGTTTCTCAATTGAGCGATAAGTTTATTTGGCAAAAAGCAGTTGCCATGCCCTCGAATATTAACTCTCCCTTAAACGAAGGTGCTCCTACCCTTTCATCGGATGGGAAATCTTTGGTTTTTGTGGCTTGTGAATCTCCAGCTGGAGTTAGAGATTATGGCCCGAACAAACAAGGCTATGGAAGGTGCGATTTATTCTACACCAAGCAAATTGGAAGCCAGTGGGTAGACCCCATTAATTTACCAGGTTATGCCAACACATCAAACTGGGAATCACAACCTTCTTTATCTTCTGATGGTAAAACATTGTACTTTGTTCGAAAATCAGGACGAGGGTATGAGGCCAATTCTGACATCTACGTTACCTACAAAGATGATCAGGGAAACTGGTCTAAAGCGGAGCGTTTACCAACAAATATCAACACTCCCTTCCAAGAAACATCAGTTTTGATTCACCCAGATGGTCAAACCCTTTACTTTGCATCTAATGGTCACCCAGGCTTAGGTGGTTCAGATATTTTCATGGCTAAAAAGAACCCTGATGAAACTTGGGGGAATCCAATCAATTTGGGATATCCTATCAATACTAAAGCCAATGAAAATTCATTACTGGTGAGTGCAGATGGAGAAATAGCGTTTTTTGCATCAGACCGTGAAGGTGGTCAGGGTGGTTTGGACATCTACTATTTCGAAATGCCTGAAGATTTAAGACCTACAAAGACATTATATTTTGAAGGATACGTGTACGATGATGTAACTGGGAATCCTTTACCGGGTAAGTTTGAGTTGATAGACATTGCCAACGATGAAGTGGTGATTACTGCTGAAGCTGATAAAGTAAATGGTGAGTTCTTGGTGGCCCTACCTACCGATAGAAAATATGCCTTAAACGTGAGTTATCCGGGATATGCCTTCTTCTCTAAAAGTTTCGATATGACTTCTGGAGAAGACAATGAAGGTGTACATATGGACGTGCCTATGCACCCGTTGGCGCAAGAAAATGCCATTGTTGAATTAGAGAATGTATTCTTCGATTTAAACAAAACTATACTCAGAAAAGAATCCTTTACGGAGTTGGATAAACTGTACAAACTTTTAGCAGAGAACACAAGCTTGAAAATAGAAATTGGTGGTCATACCGATACAAGAGGAGATGCGGAAGACAACCAAAAATTATCCGAAGGTAGAGCAAAAGCCGTTTACGATTATTTGGTAAACAAAGGTATTGCAGCAGAACGTCTTACTTTTAAAGGTTATGGGGAAACACAACCTAAAATTACTGATGAAGAAATTGCTAAATTAGCTACAGATAAAGAAAAAGAGGCTGCTCATCAACAAAACAGAAGAACCGAATATAAAATCATAAAATAATGCACTTTATTAAGCTATTGCGTCCGATTAACTTGCTCATTATAGCAGCTACCATGTTTGGTTTAGCAGCTTATTTTGATGCTTACTTTTTACGTTATGAAGGCGAAAGCTTGATCTTCAGTCACACCTTTATTTTATTGGTACTCTCAACCGTACTGATTGCTGGTGCAGGTAACATCATCAATGATTATTTTGATGTGGTAGCCGATAGAATTAACCGTCCAGAACGTTTAATAATTGATAAACACATCAAAAGAAGATGGGCCATTGTTTCACACTGGGTGATCAATGTTATCGCCTTTGGAATTGCCGTTTATTTAAGTATTTACTTTGCGTCTTTTTGGTATGTTTTCATTCATTTGGTGAGCATTAATGTTTTGTGGTTTTATTCGAGCTATTTTAAAAGAACCAAAGTTTTGGGAAATGTATTGATTGCATTGTTAACCGCATTGGTTCCTTTTTTAGTTGGAATATTTTACCAACATCAATTATCAGGAAACCATCCTTTCATCTACCCTTTTGAACCTTTGGGAGATACGCATTACTTGATTTTATATATGGCAATGACCCTTGGTTTCTTTGCCTTCTTTTTGAATTTGGCCAGAGAAATCATCAAAGACATTGAAGACAAAGAGGGAGATAAAGAGCTACATGCACATACTTTACCTTTAACAGTATCTACTAAAAAAACGAAACTAATCAGCACTTTCATTTTGTTGATCCCTGCATTTTTCTCATGTGCACTTTACTTTATTCTAGCAGATATACGCATTAAATTCATCGATGTTGTGCCCCTTTTAATTTCTGCCTTCTTTGTGATATTGAGTATCCTTTGGTTGTGGAAATCGAGTCAAAAAGCCAACTACCACACCACTCATCTGTTAATTAAAGTAGCCATGATCTCTGGCTTACTAACACCATTTTATTGGTTAATTATAGCTTAAAAAAATGAAGTTAAATTGTCCAGAATGTAAATCTGAAATTGCCACAGAAAATCTAAACGTACTAACAGATGTTGCTCTTTGTACGACATGTCAAAATGTATTTATAATCTCTGAAAACGTACAGGATTCAACAACTTTAGGTTTTGATATAAATGATAGTCCAAAAGGTACTTGGCTAAAAAATGATTTCAACCAAACCGTTTTGGGAGCATCAACTAGATCCCCAATTGCTTTTTTCTTGGTTCCTTTTATGCTTGTTTGGACAGGTGGATCCATAGGTACCGTTTACGGTTATCAATTGATTAATGGAGAATTTGACCTACAACAATCACTATTTGGGATACCTTTCATAATTGGTGCAATTATTTTTTGGAGCCTTACCCTCATGACTATTTGGGGTAAAGTTGAAATTACACTGAATAATGAAGGAGGTAAAGTATTTACAGGAGTTGGGAATATTGGTCTTGTAAAAAAGTTTTCATGGAAGGAAGTTCAAACAATAAATGAACAAACTACTAATTTCAGATATCCAGGGAGTCAAGGAAATCGACTTGTAATGGAAGGTTCAAAAAGAATTACCTTTGGATCTAGTTTAAAATCTGAGAAACTGTTTTACCTAAAAAAGGCACTTCAAGTTTTAAAACAACAAAATCAGTGGAAATAATCCCTGTGTACATAGAAGGATAATTAATTTAAACTATCATGCGCAACAACATCAAAATTATCATAGGTTCAAAATCTCCTCGTCGTCAACAATTAATTAGCGGTTTAGGCTTAGACTTTGAGGTAAGAACAAAGGAAGTGGAAGAAATTTATCCTGAAGATTTACCTGCGCATGAGGTAGCTGAGTTTTTGAGTAAATTAAAGTCAGCACCTTTATTAGACACTTTAAAGGAGGGCGAAGTTTTACTAACTTCAGACACCACTGTCATCATCAACAACACTGTATTAGGCAAACCCAAAGATTTAGAAGAAGCCAAAGCAATGATCGCTTCTTTGAGCAATAACGATCATGAGGTAGTTACTGGTGTATGTTTGAGCAGCAAAGAAAAACAAGTCAGTTTTTGTGTAAGTACACGCGTATTTTTTAATGCATTGAGTCAAGAAGAAATAGACTACTACGTAGAAAAATTCCAACCCTTGGACAAGGCGGGAGCTTATGGCATCCAAGAATGGATAGGTCAGATAGGTGTTCAAAAAATAGAAGGTTCTTACTACAATGTCGTAGGTTTACCCATCGCCAGAGTCTGGGCTGAATTGAAGAATTTTTAAATTAAAACTCCTAATTGTTGCTTATCTCGATGACCTGTTGTCGTTTATTGCAATTTGAAGGATTTGTCTCTGCACTGCGCTCCGCTCGATAACCTTGATTGCAACTGAAGAATATTACTCCTCTTCCACATTCACTTTTCTCCTCATTACTCAAAACTATTATATTTAGCACCTTATAAATCTAGTATATGCAAAAAGGAGATAAGAAAACAATACGTGGTTGGGTATTTTACGATTGGGCCAACTCTGTATACAATTTAGTAATCTCAAGTGCCATCTTTCCTATTTTCTATAGCAATGTTACCAAAAACAAATATTTGGAACGTTTTCCGGATAGAGAGGAATTGTTACCCAATGAAAAGGTAATGGTAGACTTCTTTGGAATGGAGGTAGAAAATCAATTGTTGATTACCTACATTTTGAGTTTTTCTTTTTTGGTAGTTTCTGTACTATCCCCTTTTCTTTCTGGTATTGCCGATGTGGTAGGTAGTAAAAAGCGATTTCTTCAATTCTTCTGTTACCTCGGTTCTTTTGCATGTATGGGGCTTTACTTTTTCAGCGAAAACATATCCATTGGTATGATTTCCATCTTCCTGGCCAGTATAGGTTTCTGGAATTCATTGGTTTTCTACAACGCTTACTTACCTGAGATTGCTGAACCCAAAGATCACGACAAAATTTCTGCAAAAGGTTTCTCCATGGGGTATTTTGGAGCAATGATATTATTGGTTCTTTCCTTATTCATGATCATGTCATCGGATGAAACTAATGGACTTTACAATGCTTCTATCGCATCTTGGTGGAGGGTTGAATACTCTTTCATCGGTGTAGGAATATGGTGGTTAGGTTTTAGTCAAATTACATTTAGAGCACTCCCTCACAATGTTTACAATCGTAAAAAAGAGAAAGGTTATATCTGGAAAGGATTCAAAGAATTGAAAGCAGTTTTCCAAGAATTCAGAAAAACAAAAAGATTAAAAAGATTCCTTATGTCCTTTTTCTTCTTCAATACTGGAGTGCAAACGGTAATGCTTATGGCTGTTTACTTTGCTAAAGAAGAAATTGAATGGGGTCCAGGCGGTGGAGATACAGGTTTAATAGTTTCTATTCTACTTATTCAAATTTTAGCTGCAGTAGGAGCCTTTGTGATGTCTAGAACCTCTTCCCTTTTAGGAAATATCAATACACTTAAAATCGTGGTAGCGCTATGGTTTATTTTATGTGTTGTAGCCTATTATATCACAACACCTGTTGAATTCTATTTGTTAGCTGCAGGGGTTGGTTTAGTGATGGGAGGTGTTCAAGCTTTAGCGCGTTCTACTTACTCTAAATTTTTACCCGATACAAAAGACCACGCTTCCTACTTTTCTTTCTACGATTCTACAGAGAAAATTGGTATCGTTTTAGGAACCTTCTTCTGGGGATTGGTTTACGGTATTACGGGAGATTTAAGAGACTCTGTAATTTCTATTACCATCTTCTTTGCTTTGGGTATGATTTTATTATTTTTTGTTCCGCAAAAAGAGAAAGAAGCATAAAGGCTAAAAAAAAGCTTGTTAAGATTTAAGTAGTAAGGATTAACACTTCGGGTATCTCGACTCCGATCGATAACCTCTTGTTGATTTTTTTAGTTATTAAAATTAATTTTCAGGATTTAAAGGTTCGCGAGCGAAGTCGAGTGACAAATTTTTAAATAAAATTGAACTCATTTTTGGAGCGAATAAACTATATTTGTCCCCAATGGAAAAGCAAGTCATTCTCAATTCTAAGCATTTCGAATTAACGCTTAACAGACTTTGTTATCAACTCATTGAAAGTCATAACGATTTCTCAAATTCTGTATTAATTGGACTTCAGCCAAGAGGCGTGAAAGTTCTGGATAGATTAAAAGCGATGTTAGAAAATATCACAGGGCATTCTATTGCTTGTGGTACCCTAGACATTACTTTTTACCGAGATGATTTTAGGAGAAGAGAAAGACCCCCCATCCCAAGTGCTACCAATATCGACTTCAGCATAGAGAACAAGCGTATCGTATTAATCGATGATGTTTTGTATACAGGAAGAACGATCAGATCTGGTTTAGATGCCCTTTTGGCTTTTGGTAGACCAAGTGAAGTTGAACTGCTTACATTAGTTGACAGAAGATTCAAACGTCATTTACCCATACAAGCGGATTATGTTGGTAAGACGGTTGACACCCTTATTTCTGAGCGTGTTTCTGTTGAATGGAAAGAGATAGAAGGAGAAGATAAAGTAGTACTATATACACCGAACAATAATGGATAATCTTAGTGTAGACCATCTTACTGGAATAAAAGACTTAACCCCTCGTGATATTGAAATCATATTCGAAACGGCGGATAGTTTTAAGGAAGTGATCAACAGACCGATCAAAAAAGTTCCTTCATTAAGAGATATTACGATTGCCAATTTATTTTTTGAAAACTCAACGCGTACGCGACTTTCTTTTGAGTTGGCTGAAAAGAGATTATCTGCAGATGTAGTAAACTTTAGTGCGGCATCATCTTCTGTAAAGAAGGGTGAAACTCTAGTAGATACAGTAAATAACATCTTGTCTATGAAAGTAGACATGGTAGTGATGCGTCACCCCAACCCAGGTGCTGCAAAATTCTTATCAGAAAGAATAGATGCACGTGTAGTAAACGCTGGAGACGGAACACACGAACACCCAACACAAGCTTTATTAGACTCTTATTCAATCAGAGAAAAACTAGGAAGCGTTGCCGGTAAAAAAGTAGTTATTGTAGGTGATATTTTACACTCGCGTGTAGCATTATCTAACATCTACGCTTTACAAAAGCAAGGAGCTGAAGTTATGGTATGTGGACCAACTACTCTTATCCCAAAATACATTGGAGAATTAGGTGTAAAAGTAGAACACAACTTGCGCAAGGCTTTAGAATGGTGTGATGTAGCCAATATGTTGCGTATTCAATTGGAAAGACAAGACATCAAGTACTTCCCATCATTGAGAGAGTACACGATGTTATTCGGATTAAACAAAGAACTTTTAGATTCTCTATCTAAAGAAATTGTTGTGATGCACCCAGGTCCTATCAACAGAGGAGTTGAGATTACATCAGATGTTGCGGATAGCAAGCAATCTATCATTTTAAACCAGGTAGAAAATGGTGTAGCTGTACGTATGGCTGTAATTTACTTATTAGCTTCAAAAATTGAACGTTAAAAATTGAATCTTCACTAATTAAGAAATTTATTACATTTACCGAAAGCTAAAACAAATATGAACTTCGAAACTGCAGAGTTTGATAACTATTCCGTAATTACCGCTAAGGTAGATAAATTGAATGCCAGCAATGCGCCAGAATTGAAAAGCGTATTGGTTAAAATCAATAACGACAGTGTGAACAACATGATCATTGATTTAAGCGCTACAAAATACTGTGATTCTTCAGGTTTAACGGCTATTCTTACCGCTAACAGATTATGTAAAAACGGTAGTGGTCAGTTCATCCTTTGTGGATTAAACGATGCTGTGAAGAAAATGATTGCCATAGCTCAATTGGATAGAGTATTTACTATCGTAGATAATTTACCAGAAGCTCAAATTAAAATAAACGCATAAGTTTGACGCGCTTTGAAGTAACCGTTTTGGGCTCAGGAGCTGCAATTCCTACCCTAGAAAGAGGCGCTACTTCACACTACGTAAACTGCAACGAACGCCACATACTGATCGACTGTGGTGAAGGAACGCAACTTCAAATGCGTAAATTCAAAGTTCGTTTACAAAAAATCAGTCATATCTGTATTAGTCACCTCCACGGTGATCATTTCTTTGGTTTAGTAGGCTACTTGTCTACACTACAATTACTTGGAAGAAATGAAGGTTTGACAATTTACGGTCCAGAAGGATTGGAGCAAATTATCAAGCAGCAATTAGAAATCGGTGGTGCTCACCTTAATTTCAACATAAAGTTTGTCATCACTAACCCCAAAGAATCAGAATTACTTTTCGAAGATAAATTGATAGAGCTACACTCTATTCCTTTAAAACACAAAGTTCCAACTACTGGATTCTTGATTAAAGAAAAACCGAAGGAAAGAAATTTAATCAAGGAAGAATTCGATAAAACAGGATTAAGCGTTGCCTACATTTCTAAGTTAAGACAAGGGAAAGATGTAGAAAAAGAAGATGGAAGTATCGTTCGTGCAAAAGATGTGACTTTACCGCCTAAACGCACACGATCCTATGCTTTTTGTTCAGACACAGCTTACAAAGAAGACATCATTCCTTTGATCAAAGGCGTGGATTTATTGTACCATGAAGCTACCTTTACCAAAGACAAAATTGAACGCGCCAAGGCTACCAAACACTCTACCGCAGAACAAGCAGCCACAATAGCAAAAATGGCCGAGGTAAGGAAATTGATCATCGGGCATTTATCAGCTCGTTACAAAACCGTTGAAAAACACACCGAAGAGGCACAAGCTATTTTTGAAAAGACCCAGGTGGTAAATGACGGGGATCACTTCTTCATTTATTAAATCACCCTACACTCCAGTTTTACCCGCTTCAGTAGCCTTTCTTACAGACCCATGCTTTAACAACAACGCTTTGGCCGCATCATAATCTATAGCTAAATTGTTCGCAACCATTCTAGCTCCACGGTCAACAAGCTTTACATTACTCAACTGCATATCCACCATCTTGTTCCCCTTAACATGACCTAACTTTATCATTACAGCAGTAGAAATCATGTTCAAGACCATTTTCTGAGCTGTTCCGGACTTCATACGCGTACTACCAGTTACAAACTCTGGTCCTACCACAGGCACCAAAGCATGCTCTACAACTTCAGTCAGTTTACTGTTTGGGTTACACGTTATACCTGCAGTAATTGCACCTAACTCTCTTGCTTTATTAATCCCTCCAATAACATAAGGAGTAGATCCCGAAGCAGCTATCCCTACCAAGGTATCTTGCGCTGTAAAATTATTCTCCTGTAAATCTTTCCAAGCTTGATTAACATCATCTTCGGCAAATTCAACAGCTTTACGTATGGCAGCATCTCCTCCAGCAATCAAACCAATAACAGTATTAAAGTCAACACCAAAGGTAGGCGGACACTCCGAAGCATCCACAACGCCTAACCTAC
>NZ_JAWWCF010000095.1:0-11211 GCF_033720595.1 Lishizhenia sp.
AATTCCTCTTTATCGGTATCATCGAATACCCATACTACCATTTCTACTTGGCCAGGTTTTCCAACTTCGCTAAATAAACAAGGGTTTTCAGAGGTTAATGACCATGTCTTACCTTGGTACGCAAACTGCCTGCGAGGAATATCCTGTGTGATAATTTCTTCGCGAACGCTGTTTAAATCTTGAAGAAGATTGATTTCTTTAGAAATAGAGATTTCTTCTCCCTCAGAATCATCGTAAAAAAGCAAGGCCTTTTCATTTCCGTTCATGATTAACCATTCTTTTGACGCATATCCTTCTCCCCAATTGTAATGGTATTCTTTTTCGACCATCCATGTGGATAAGTTGTATTCTAAAATGTATCCCACTTTTAGATCTTTTACTTTAAAATCTACTTGAGGGTCTTTTTTATCTCCTTTAAAGAAGTTTATAATTTTTTCAAACATATTAATTGATGTAATAATTATTGTCGATTTGAAGGTTTTTAGCCGGGGCGTGCATGTCGTTTTTATACCCCGCAAAACCGTAACCTGTACTCGCTAATGCATAACCTAATCCCAACCAAATGATAGAGGTTGTTAGGGCAACATACACACTTTTTTTCTTCAGGTTGTACTCTTTGTTCCTAATTATTTTAGCGTAGTTCTTAACCGGGCCAAAGTAATCTTTAAGCAATAAAATTATAATTAGAGCTAACAGGTAAAGACGAGATCCCCATGAAATTAATGAAGTGTTACCTGAACGTTTTTGAAAACGAACCTCATTTACTTTTATAGCTTCATTTACGTTTCTTGTGGTACTTACCAGACTATGTCGAAATTGCAGCTGATAAACCCCTGCTTCTCTGAAATAGTAGTTTATACGTTGAGATTTAGCTTCAGAAGCACTTGTAGGGTCCAAGAAGTAATGGTATAATTTTTTATCGTTCTGTTTGATGAAGATTTCGCTTTTTAAACGCTCAGCATCCTTTTCATACAGCAGTTTAAAGGTGTTTTTAATGTCAATTTGATAGACCCCCGGAGTTGTGACTTCAAGTTCAAAACCATCTTCGAGTTTATTGGCAGATGATGTGGAGGAATTAATCGCAAAATTGAGGTTGAGAAAAATAAACAATACACCAAAAACGAGAAGTATTCCCAATATGGGTACAATTTCTTTTTGACGATTATAAATCGCCAATTCTTCCTGTAAAATGGATTTTTGGTAATTTAATTTTCTGCGTCGTGCATTTTTTTTGTGTACTCCTTGCATAGAAAACTAGCTGTTTTTTCTTCCTAAAAAGTATCCCAGGATAAATCCACCGATACCAGCTCCTACAAATCCCCATCTTCTGAAGAACCAACTCAATACCGCTATGGCAACAAGAATTAAAATAATTAGTGCAATTAGTTTCTGATTTCTAGACATATATGTGCGTTTCTACAATGCTTATTTGCTTTGAATTTAAGAATTAATCGACAATTATACCGTTGGATTGAAAAAAATATTCATAGTTTTAAAAAGCTATTTGAAATTGGCATACATTTACGCCCAAATTTTTATATAAATGAGTGCATTAGGAAATCACATTCTAGTAGAATTCATGGGTTGTTCACCTGAAATAATGAACGACGTTTCTGCTATTGAAAGAGACATGGTAGGTGCAGCGCAAAAAGCTGGAGCTACTGTTATTAACTCAACTTTCCACCACTTTAATCCTTATGGAGTTAGTGGGGTGGTGGTGATTCAAGAAAGTCACCTGGCCATACATACCTGGCCAGAATATGGTTATGCAGCGGTTGATTTGTTCACGTGTGGAGAAATGGACGCATGGATTTCTTTTGATTTCCTAAAAGACTGTTTTCAAGCCAAAAATTATTCGGCATTAGAAATGAAACGTGGTTCGGTAAACTTACTTACGCGTAACGACTTTGATATTTCTACGATGCGTCAAAAGGCGGATGAATGGGTGAACCCAGGGATGTACACAAGAAACGTATGGTTTACGGATAAAGATGAAAACCAAGCGCTTTCTTTGAAGTACACAGGTGAGGTTTTCCACGACGTTCAGTCTCCTTATCAACGTGTTCGTATTTTGGAATCTCCGAAATATGGTAAGTTGTTAACGTTGGACGATATGTTCATGACCACTGAAAATGACGAATTCCATTACCACGAAATGATTTCACACCCTGCGATGAACGCACATGGTAATGTGAAAAATGTATTGGTAATTGGTGGTGGAGACGGTGGTACCGTTAGAGAAATTTTGAAGCACGAAGGTGTGGAGAAAGTGACCATGGTTGAAATTGATGGAGAGGTAATCGAAGCTTGTAAGAAGCACTTGCCTTCTATTGCAGCGGCCTTTGATGATCCACGTTTGGAATTGATTGTTGGTGATGGGATTGAATACGTGAAACAAGCGGAAGCTGGAGCCTACGACTTATTGGTAGTTGATGGTTCTGATCCTGTTGGTCCGGCAGAAGGATTGTTCTCTGTTGAATTCTACCAAAACTGTTACAATGCGCTGAATGAGAATGGAATTTTAATCGCTCAAGGTGAGTCTCCGAAGTTCAATGAAAATGCATTTGCAGAGTTAAATGCTACGTTGAGAGATTTATTTGGTGCAGATAAAGCTCCTGTTTCTTTATTCTATGTTCCAACTTACCCTACAGGTATGTGGTCGTTCCAATACGGAATTAAAGGAGATACAAATATGAAGTCTTTTGCAGATCAAGCAGCAGCTGATGCATTTGTAGAAGAGAAAGGATTAAGATACTACAATACTGAACTTCACATTGCAAGCTTTGCCTTGCCTAATTTTGTGAAGGATCTTTTAAAATAAGATGGAGAAAAGTTTTGATCCAAATGGAGTAGGAATTGCTAACGGGAATATCTTCGGATTTCCCGTTACGCATGCTCAGGCGGACATAGTTTTATATCCCATTCCTTGGGATGCTACTGCGAGCTATGGTAGAGGTACAGCTGGTGGTCCGGCTGCTATCTTACGCGAATCAACACAATTAGATTTTTACAACCCATACGTCAAAAAAGCATATAACACCAAAGTATTTTGGGAAGCCATAGATGAACGTTGGGAACGTGTAAATGAAGATCTTTCTTCACAAACTACTGCTTACATCGATTATTTGGAAGAAGGCGGGAAGTTAGAAGATAGCGAGAAGTTTACGGCGCTCGTTCAAGAAATGAATGCCATACAAACGAAGTTGAAAGAAGAGTATAAAGCCAAAATTGCTGCTGATTTGAAAGCAAACAAATTGGTGGGAGTGATAGGAGGTGAACATTCTACACCTTTGGCGTTAATAGAGGCTTTGGCAGAACATACCAAGTTTGGAATTCTTCAAATTGACGCCCATGCCGATTTGAGAGATGCTTATGAGAATTTTGAGCAATCACACGCCAGTATCATGTTCAATGCACTCCAAATAGAGAATGTTGAGAAGTTGGTACAAGTAGGTATTAGAGATATAGCACAATCTGAAGTAGATATCATTGAAGCAAACCCGAACCGTGTTCGTTGTTTTTATGATTGGGAATTGAAGGAAGAAAACTTTGAAGGTAAAACATGGAAGCAGCAGGTGGAAGATATTATAGCGAGTTTGCCCAATAAAGTGTATATCTCCTATGATATTGATGGTTTAAAACCAGCACTTTGTCCAAACACTGGTACTCCAGTTCCAGGAGGTTTTGATTTAGAACAGATTAACTACTTACTCTACGCATTAGCACGTTCAAATAAAGAGATTATAGGATTTGATTTGTGTGAAGTAGGGGATGATGCTTGGGACGCTAACGTCGGTGCTAGAGCCCTGTGGAATGTAATCTGCGCCCTCAAATTAAACAAGGAAATATAAGTATGAATTCATTGGAAAGTATATTGTTGAGAATTTCATTTTTAGCACTTATCGTATTGTTGGCTTTACTCATTTTAGTCGCCATCAAGCCTTTATCTTTCCTTTGGTTTACACCTTACATTATTTTGACTGCTCTATTGACATTGAGTACCTATACCTTGCATATTTTAGTAGGAAATAGAGCTGGGAAGTGGTTAGGGAAACTCATCTTTTATCCCATGGCAGTTTTACCCCTAGTTTTGTATGTTTACGTATGGATGTTGGGGAATGATATGGAGGATTCTTGGACCTATATTTTGGCCAGTGCTCAACTTACAGCTGTGGTTGGGATTGCACAAAAATTAGAAATATTTAATGCAGAAGGAAGTAAGGCTTACACCCTTGTAGGTCTGCTTACCTTTTGTTTAGGAAGCGCTTTGAGTATTGGGTTTTTACTTCCTTTGAGCAGCGCTATTTACTTCAATGTGTTGTTAGTATTGTTGGGCTTGTTTTCTGTAGCAACACTTGGCTTGACTTTCGCTAAAAGAGCTTAGAGCATACGGCCAAAAGAATGGAGACGTTGTTCCCAGTATTTAGAAGCGTATATATCAACAATAGAAATACCTATACTTGAACTCGCGTGTATCATTTGGATGGATCCATTATTCATAGAAATCACTATTCCCACGTGATTAATACTGCTTCCTTTTTTAAAGAATACTAAATCACCCACTTCTACATTTTTAGCTTTTACTTTTTTTGCAACAGAATGTTGGTCTTGAGCCCTGCGGGGAAGTTCTATATTGACTTGTTTGTAAACGAAACTCGTGTAACCACTACAATCGAATCCTTTGGGAGTTGTACCGGCCCAAGCATAAGGAACGCCCAGTTGTTCTCTTGCAGTTTCAGCAATAATCTTTTGTTGAACCGAAATATCTAAATCCTCAACAGGCTGTAAACTGTCTTTCAGTTGTGAATTTGTTTCCTCAAGTTGTTCTTCAACAGCATCGTTATTTAACTGTCCTGAAGCATAGAATTTTTCGATGAATTGATTTACTTTTTCAAAGGTTTGCTCCTCTTTCTGTAATTTCAAATCGTTTGCCCAATCGGTTAAATCTCTTTGTAAGCTTCTCAATTCATAGATGTGCCTTTCGATTACGTCTATTCCTTTGTCAGTGGTTTTTAACCCCATTAAGTAAGAAAAGGATTTGTCCAAAGCATCTTCATGTCTCTTTTTCCATTTTTTGTCTTGAAACAATGCTATACTGCTCACGGCAACGTAGTAACCGGGAACAAGTGAATTATCGTATTCGGGGTTGTCTAATAAGCGTTCGGCTCTCCTTTTTACAATTTTATAGTGTCCCTGATCATAATACATTTCTAATTTATCGAGTTGTATATCTTGGGCATAACCAAAACTGGTGAATAAGAGAAAAAGAGTAAAAAGGAGCTTACGCATCACTATTTTTTTTAGGTAAACATTAATTATTTACTAAATAAGTGATTTCAAGGGCATAAAATACCTCGGTAAAGGCAATATCGTTAACAAAACGCTGTTTAAAATTTCGAATGACATTTGGGAAAAGGGAAAGGTCTTCTAAAACACCCTGATTTATTCCAAACATTTTTTAAATTAGCTAGGTATGCCTTTTGTAGGGGATTCTATTATAAAAAATCAAGATGAAAATAAAATATAAAATATTAGCAGGAGCTTTCTTGTTTACAACGGGATTTACTTTTGCGCAAGAAGGAAATTCGACACAACAAAATGCAGTTAAGCTGGGAGAGGTGTTTAACTATGTTGACAGGTATTATGTAGAAGAGGTGGATGGAGATAAAATCGCCGATGATGCAATACGAAATATGCTAGAACAGCTCGATCCGCACTCAACATACATTCCGAAAGAAAAAGTACAAAGTGCCAACCAAAGTATTAATGGTTCTTTTGTGGGTATCGGGGTGCAATTTCAAATTCTAAAAGATACCTTGATTGTTGTGAATCCTATACCTACAGGACCTTCTGAAAAAGTAGGAATTCAGGCAGGTGATAAAATCATTTTTATTGATGGTGAAAATGTTGCTGGTGTAGGTCTGCAAAACGCGGGAGTGAGAGATCGCTTGTTGGGAGATAAAGACACAAAAGTTAAAGTAGAGGTGAAGAGAGGTGACGATGAAAAGTTGATCAATTTCACCATTACCAGAGATAATATACCGGTGAACTCTGTGGTTGCCAAATATATGTTGTCTAAGAAAGTAGGGTACATTAAGTTGACTAGTTTTTCAAGGACTTCAAGTCAAGAAATTAAAGATGCCTTGGAGGAGTTGAAGAAGGAAGGAATGAAGGACTTGGTATTGGATTTACAAGGTAATGGTGGTGGACTATTGTACGCTGCTAAGTTAATCGCTGATGAATTTTTAAAAGACGATAAACTAATTGTGTATTCTGAGGGTAGAGCACAGCCTCGTCAAGAGTTTGTAGCCGACACGAAGGGAGATTTTGAAAAAGGTCGTTTAGTAATTTTAACGGATGAAGGAACTGCTTCAGCCAGTGAAATAGTTTCAGGAGCTATACAAGACTGGGATAGAGGGTTGATTGTTGGAAGAAGAACTTTCGGAAAAGGTTTGGTTCAACGTCCAATCGAGTTGAACGATGGAGCTCAGATACGTTTAACAATCGCTCGATACTTTACCCCTTCGGGACGTTTTATTCAAAAACCTTATGACGATTTAGAGGCCTACAAAAACGATTATTACGAAAGATACATGCACGGTGAAATGATGAACCAAGATTCTATTAAACTTGCAGATTCATTGAAATATTCAACACTCATTACGAAGCGTACGGTTTATGGTGGGGGTGGAATTATGCCTGATGTTTTCGTGCCCTTAGACACTTCTGAATACTCAGATTATTACAGAGCCTTGAGTAGGTCTGGCGTGATAAATTCTTTTTGTCTGGAATACGTTAACACCAATAGAGAAAGTCTAAAGAGAAAGTATGAAGATGTAGATGCCTTTGATGCTGACTTTAATTTGAATGAAGAGTTTATGGATAACTTCTTTACTTATGTAGTAGGTGAAAATGAGGATTTAGAATTCATTCAAGAAGATTACGATATCAGTAAAGCTTTACTGCAAATACGTTTAAAGGCGGCAATTGCTCAGAATTTGTGGGGGTATAATGCCTTTTACAAGATTTATAATCAAAAGAATGAAATTTTAAATAAGGCAATAGCTATATTAGCCGGAGATATTTATAATAACGTTGAACTCGCAAAACAATAAACAAAAATGAAAAAAGTAATCTTAGGGTTAACTGTGTTAAGTGCTTTAGCAGCATGTAATTCTTCTAGTATTGATGGAGATGTTACTCCAAAGGAAGGAGAAGTTGTTTCTAAATTAGTAGCATCAGAAAGATCACCAGAGGAAATTGCGGCAGATCAAAGACGTTTGAAAGAACAAAAGGAAAAAGAAGCTCAAGAAAGGTTGGCGAACCAAACAACGATGGATTTTAACGAAAGAATTCATGATTTTGGAAAAGTGGACCCTGAAACGGAGGTTTCTTACACGTTTAAAGTAATGAATACTGGAGACAAGCCTTTGGTTATTGAAGAGGCTAAAGCATCATGTGGATGTACGGTACCAAAGAAACCTACCGAGCCAATTGCACCAGGAGAAGAAGGAGAGTTACAAGTGTCTTTCAAGTCTAAACCAGGTCAGTTTGGTCCTCAAAATAAATCAGTAACGGTAACGGCAAATGTGCCAGAAAAACAAGTGATTTTAAGAATTACTGCTGATGTAATGAAGCCAATGGTTGCTCAATAAGCAAAGAAAATACTGCAATAAAAAAAAGACCGTTTCATTTTTGAAACGGTCTTTTTTGTTTTTTTAAGGAGAGGATGTATTTAAGCATCCATGCACGCAGATCCTTTGAACTTCAGTTTTTCAGATCTTCCTTTTTTGAATATTTTGTTTGAATTCTCTTTTCCTTTACGCAAAGCTTTTTGCTCTTCTTCAGGCAAGTGAATTACGTCCTGACAATCTTCAGAACAACAGTTTTCATATTTTTCCTTACAACTATCACACTGGATAAATAGTAAGTGACATGCATCGTTTACACAGTTTGTGTGCGTATCACATGCTTCACCACATTGGTGACAAACGGCAATCACATCATCAGAGATACGTTCACCTCTTCTTTCGTCGAATACGAAGTTCTTCCCGATGAATTTGTTTTCCAATCCTTGATCTTTTGCATCGTTGGCGTATTTAATAATTCCACCCTCTAACTGGTGAACATTTTTATACCCCTGGTGCTTAAACCAAGCCGATGCTTTTTCACAACGAATTCCACCTGTACAGTACATTACGATGTTTTTATCTTCGTTACCTCTTAGAATTTCTTCTTCTATAACAGGTAATGAATCTCTAAATGTATCCACATCCGGAGTGATTGCACCTTTAAAATGACCTACTTCAGTTTCATAGTGATTACGCATATCAATTAAGATCGTTTCTGGATCATCCGTCAATGCGTTAAACTCTTCAACTTTTAAGTGTTTCCCCGTATCTGAAGGGTTGAATGTTTCATCGTTCAATCCGTCTGCTAAAATTTTCGGACGAACCTTGATCTTTAATTTCAAGAAAGGGTGTTCTGTTGCCGATTCATCTACAGCGATGTTTAGACGTACACCATCTAAAAATGAAATAGCGTATAATTCATTTCTAAATCTCTCAAAATTAGGAATTGGAATAGAGATTTGGGCGTTGATACCTTCGTGAGCTACGTAGGTTCTTCCCACTACATCTAATTCAGACCACATTTGGAAAAGGTGATCTCTAAAAACTTGTACGTTTTCAATAGGAGCGTATTTGTAGAAAGATACTGTTACGAATTTAAATCCGCTCTCGTTCAATTTTTCTACAAGTTCCTCCCTACTTAATTTATTCCACAGTTGCATGCTATGTATTTTGTTTTAAATAAGAGTGCAAAAGTAATACATAGAGATGGAGAAAAAAAATGGATTGACTTTTATCAATACTTGTGTTAGAGTTCTGAGTAGGGATTTTTGTTGGAAATCGACGGGATGAAAATAATTGTAAAATCAATGTGTAATTAAGGTGGTAATTCCTTGGTATTTCGTAATTTAACTACGATGAGAAAAGTAAAGCTAAATACCGAGCGATTAACCCTGAGATCTGTTATGTTATCAGATTTAAACGATGTGCATGCCTTGCACTCTAGTCCCGCTGTAGACGAGTACAATACCCTAGGTATCCCCGATAATATAAAGCAAACGCGCGATCTTGTGTGTGAGTGGGTGTTGAGCAGTGAAAAAGAGGAGGGCAGAAAGTTAACGCTAACGGTGTTAAACGAAGACGATGAGTTTATAGGTTTGATCGCTGTTAATACGGGAAGAGCTGTTTATCAATCCGCAGAGGTTTGGTTTAAGTATCATAAAAAATATTGGAATAAAGGCTATGCTACCGAGGCTTTGAAAGCGGTGATCGATTTTGGTTTTGATCAATTGAATTTACATCGAATAGAGGCGGGGTGTGCAGTAGAGAATATTCGTTCGAAAAAAGTTCTTGAAAAAGTAGGTATGGTGCAAGAAGGAAGGAAACGGGAATGTTTGCCACTGGGTGATAAATGGTCCGATACCCTGGAGTTCGGAATGTTAAAAAGCGATAGGAAATAAAAAAGCTACTTCAGTTGAAGTAGCTTTTTCTTTTTATAAGAAGTTATCTTATCCTAAGAATGGGTATTTGTAATCCTCAGGAGTAACGAAAGTTTCTTTAATTGTTCTTGCAGAAATCCAACGCATCAAGTTCATTGCTGCACCTGCTTTATCGTTAGTACCAGAACCTCTAGCTCCACCAAATGGCTGTTGACCTACAACTGCTCCAGTTGGTTTGTCATTGATGTAGAAGTTACCTGCTGCATTACGCAACATTTTAACTGCAGTATTAATTGCATATCTGTCTTGAGATAAAATAGATCCAGTTAATGCGTACTCAGAAGTTTCGTCTACTAATTTCAATGTAGCTTCAAATTCTTCAGCATTGTAAACGTAAATAGTTACAACAGGTCCAAAGATCTCTTCTTCCATAGTACGGAAGTTAGGATTAGTAGTAACTACTACAGTTGGCTCAATAAAGTAACCAACAGATTTGTCGTAATTTCCTCCAGCGATGATTTCAGCATCACCTTGTTCTTTGATGTAGTCGATGTAACCTGCAATTTTATCAAATGCTTTTTCATCGATTACTGCATTGATGAAGTTTGATGGATCTTCTGGAGAACCCATTTTAAACGTGCTCATCTGTGCTAATAAGTCTTCTTTTACATCCGCCCAAATGTTATTTGGAACATATACTCTAGAAGCTGCAGAACATTTTTGTCCTTGGAATTCGAAAGCACCTCTTGCGATAGCTGTAGAAACTTGCTTAGGAACTGCAGATTTGTGAGCTACAATAAAGTCTTTACCACCTGTCTCACCTACGATACGTGGGTAAGTTCTGTATTTTTCAATGTTCATTCCGATTTCCTTCCACAAGTGACGGAAAACTCCAGTAGAACCTGTAAAGTGTAATCCTGCGAAATCTTTGTGTTTGAAAACAACATCTCCTGCATCTGGTCCGTCAACCGTAACCATGTTGATTACTCCTCCAGGTACTCCTGCTGCATTGAATACTTTCATGATTACCTCTGCAGAGTACATTTGAGTTTCAGCTGGTTTCCAAACTACAACGTTACCCATTAATGCTGGAGCAGCACAAAGGTTACCTGCAATGGCTGTAAAGTTAAATGGAGTGATTGCGAATACGAATCCTTCCAATGCTCTGTATTCAGTTCTGTTCCACATACCAGGAGAACTAATTGGTTGCTCCTTGTACATGTCTGTCATGAACTTTACGTTGAAACGTAAGAAATCAGCTAACTCACAAGCTGCATCGATTTCTGTTTGCATTACGTTTTTAGACTGACCCAACATGGTTGCAGCGTTGATCTCATCTCTGTAAGGACCTGCGATCAAATCAGCAGCCTTTAAGAAAACGCTTGCACGTTGTTCCCAAGGTAATTCAGACCAATCATGACGAGCTGCCATAGCCGCATTGATAGCTGCTTCAACGTGAGATTTGTCTCCGTAGTTGAAGTGACCCAACACCTTTTTGTGGTCATGTGGTGGGTTCATTGATCTTTTATTATCTGTTCTAACCTCTTCACCTCCAATGTACATTGGTACATCGATAGGAGATTGGTTGTACATCTCTTTGTATTTGTTGAGTAATGATGCTCTTTTTTCACATCCCGGTGCGTAAGCGTTAACTGGCTCGTTTACCGCTTCTGGTACTTTAAAATATGCGTTTGCCATTGTTG